>NZ_AUTO01000369.1:0-12815 GCF_000498055.1 Pseudoalteromonas sp. TB51 | reverse complement strand
TGAATCGCCCCGTGTTTGCCAGAGACTCAATAACTTGAGAAACTGGAACTATGAAAAAATCAAATCGCTATACATCAGAATTTCGTGAACGTGCAATTAGGCTTGTTACCACACAACAGCATGAATACCCTTCTCTTTGGGCTGCGCTAGTATCGATTTCAGATAAACTGGGATGTACCCCAGAAACACTTAGAGCATGGGTCAAGAAATCTCAAGCTCAACCGTCTAAACCCTCTTCTAATACGCAATCAACTGAAGAACGCCTTGCCGTCTTAGAGCGCGAGAATAAAGAGCTCAAGCGAACGAATGATATCCTGAGGCAAGCTGCCGCTTTTTTCGCCCAAGCGGAGCTCGACCGCAAACAGAAGTAATAGTGGATTTTATTGATGCTTGCAGAGAGCATTACGGTGTCGAGTCAATTTGCAAGGAATTGCCGATTGCACCATCAACGTATTATTCTCATAAACAGATACAAAGAGAGCCTGAGCGACTGTCTAACCGCAAAAAGCGTGATGCTGAGCTGATAATACTCATTCGCGAAGTGTGGGAGGATAATATGTCAGTTTATGGTGCAAGAAAAATATGGAAGCAGCTACAGCTTGACGACCATCAAGTCGCCCGCTGTACAGTCGAACGATTGATGCGAGTTATGGGAATTCAAGGTGTTCGTCGGGGTAAAGCACATAAGACAACGATACCTGACGAGCAACAAGATAAGCCACTTGATTTAGTTAATCGTCAATTTACTGCTGAGCAGCCAAATCAACTTTGGGTAGCTGACATCACCTATGTTGCCACATGGAGTGGGTTTGTTTATGTCGCTTTCGTGATAGATGTTTTTTCACGATACATTGTAGGTTGGCGTGTATCAACGACAATGCACACAGAGCTTATTCTTGATGCGTTAGAGCAAGCTATTTGGCATCGTGGCAACCCCGAAGGGTTAATTCACCACAGCGACAGAGGCAGCCAATATTTGTCTATACGATACACTGAGCGACTTGCTGAAGCTGGAATTCAAGCGTCTGTAGGCAGTGTGGGTGACTCTTATGACAATGCATTGGCTGAAACAATAAATGGATTATTTAAAACAGAGATTATTCGCAGAAATGGCCCGTGGAAGAATGTTGATGCTGTTGAATACGCAACGTTAGAGTGGGTCAATTGGTTTAATAATCAACGCTTATTATCTTCAATTGGGTATATTTCACCAGCTCAATATGAAACAGACTACTATGATAATTTAAACGAGTCAGGTAAAGTGGCCTGACTTAAACAAACTGGTCTCCGATGAACTCGGGGCGATTCACTCCGCTTTTCGCTCAAATAAGACCCCGAAAAATGGCTCATATAGCTATCTAGGCCAACGCTTTCAAAAACAGAAGTATATTTCCGATAACTACCTTTGAATTCCTATAAACGGAAGTTTGCTTCCGAAATATAGCAATATTGGGTTAGAAACCGGAAGTTTACTTCCGTTTTGTACTTTAAGTTTATAAACCGGTGTTTAATGAAAGCTGGGAAGTCTAGAGGTACAAGCAAACATTGGGTTATTAAATTTAATAATTAGCTTTTAGCTAAATTTAGAAAAACTTTAAAGCTGGTAGTTTGATTATTTGAACTGACCTCTATATTTCCACCGTTTGCTTGCGCTAGAGCTTTAACTATTGCAAGCCCTAAACCAGCTCCATCGCTGTGTCGTTGGCGCGATTTATCGGGTCGATAAAAGCGGTCAAATAAATAAGGTAAATGCTCAGAAGGTATTCTCTCCCCAGTATTAATCACTGAAATACATATTTTATCAGCGGTAAATATTTCACTATTTACTGTGATTGATGAGCCTTTTGGGGCATACCTTATTGCATTGGATAGGAGGTTTGATAATAATTGGCGAAAGTGTAATTTGTCACAATAAAAACAAAGGTTTTGACCTTTTTTCTTAAATGTAATCAATGAGTCTTCAGCCAAAGCATCAAAGTACTCAAATAATGCTTCAATTTCATCATGGCTTTTTAGAGTATTTTGAACGGGTTTAACCAGTCCATTCTGAGTTTTTGCAAGCCAAAGCATATCACTAACCATCTTAGTTAGTCGTTCCAGCTCTTCTAGATTAGAAAACAATAATTCTTGATACTCTAACAACTGTCTTTTTTTAGATAAACCAACCTGTGTTTGAGTGATTATATTTGTTAGTGGAGTACGTAACTCATGCGCAATATCACTAGAGAAATTTGATAAACGAATAAATTCACCTTGGAGCCTGTCGAGCATCGAGTTAAACGACTGCACCATATTAACAAGCTCAATAGGCACTTTATTTTCATCAAGCCTTACATCCATCTTATTAGTTTGGATGTCATGCATTTTCTGACTCAAACCTCGTAAAGGGTTCAATCCTTGATGTATAGCAAACCAAGCCACCAATAAAATGAGTACCGCAGAGCCAAACATAATAGCCCAAAGACTTTGTTGAAATTGATTGAGAAAGTGTAAATGAAAGCTCATGTCTATCGCTGTAGTAATTTTGTATTGCTGTTGCCCAGTACTTAAATTACTCACCAGAGCTCGGTAGGTGTGGGTATCATTTTGCCATGAGGTAATGTTGTTACGGTTAAAGCCAGCTGAAGCATTAGCACTCATTACAAAATCACTAAAATCTCGTTCAGAACTTTGAAAAATGAGCTCTCCTTTTGCGGTATTTACCTGATAGTAAACACCGTGATGACCCGCTACAGCGTTAGATAATTCATTTTTAAGTTTCAGGTTTGATTTATACTGTTGTCTTAAAACTAATTCAATAGATTGATTAATAACATGCAGTTCACTACTATCTTGCTGGAAAAAATGATGTTTTATCGAACTATTTATTAAGGTGGCAACTAAAGTTAAGCACGCAATAACGGTTACAGCCACAAACAACACAACACGCATCGTAAGTGATAAAGGCCGTGACTTAATAGTCATCAGTTTCAACCTCTAATTTATAGCCCATACCACGAACCGTATGAATTAATTTAACAGTAAAGTCATCATCAACTTTTGCTCTTAGCCTACGAATGGCAACATCAATCACATTGGTGTCGCTATCAAAATTCATATCCCATACTTGAGAAGCAATTAACGAACGTGGCAGTACTTCACCTTCGCGCCGTAACAATAGTTCAAGTAAGCTAAACTCTTTATTACTCAATAAAATACGCTTGCCTGCACGTTGTATTTTTCGCTTTGGAATATCCATTTCTAAATCAGCAACTATCAGTATATCGTCAACTGTTTGTACTACACCACGGCGAATAAGAGTGCGTACTCTTGCTAAAACTTCAGCAAAAGCAAAAGGCTTTATTAAATAGTCATCAGCACCAAGTTCGAGCCCCTTTACTCTATCGTCTATACTATCGCGAGCAGATAAAAATAGTACTGGGGTTTTGTTATCTGCTTCACGTAGCGACTGTAAAATTTTCCAACCGGATACGTCAGGTAACATGACATCAAGTATTATTACATCAAATAAGTCGGTCATTGCTAGGTGATGACCGTCAAGTCCATTGCGCGCCAAAGAAACCTGAAAACCAGCTTCACTTAGTCCCTGTTTTAAATAATCTCCTGTCTTTGATTCATCTTCAACAACTAATAAGCGCATACAATTCCTTCATTAAAGTCCTAACAACTACCTCTGCAAATATTATGCAGTATCTGTCACTACAGCAACATGACACCAACATTACAACTTTGTAATGTTCGCGTCATGTTTAAGACAGGTCTATTTTCTATACTCAATACATATTCTGGTATGAAGGAGTAAGGAAATGGGGTTTAAAAAGTCATCACAACAGGTTAGCACACCACGAAGACGATTTGTTCAAGGCTTAATTGCAGGAGGTGTACTTGCTGCTTTTCCGAGTGTATTACATGCTGCATCATCTTTAGTAGCAGGAACAATAACAGGCACTGTGCCCGAACTTAGCGGCAAAGTAATTGATCTGGTTATAGATGAATCGCCGGTTAACTTTACTGGCGTAGTACGTATGGCGACAACTATCAATGGCTCTATACCCGCCCCTACCTTGCGCCTCAAAGAAGGCGATGACGTTACTATTAGAGTAACAAATAAGTTATCAGTACCGAGTTCAATTCATTGGCATGGCATTATTTTACCGTATCAAATGGATGGCGTACCTGGTATCAGTTTTAAAGGCATTATGCCTGGCGAAACCTTTGTTTATAAATTTAAATTACAACAAAGCGGTACATATTGGTATCACTCACATAGTGGCTTTCAAGAAATGACTGGCATGTACGGTGCATTAATTATTGAACCGCGAGAAAAAGATATTATTAGTGCAGATAACGAGCATGTTATTCAATTATCTGATTGGACTGATGATGACCCAATGGCGCTGTTCCGCAAATTAAAAATACAGAGTGATGTATTTAACTTCAATCAGCCCACTGTTCCAGAATTTTTTGATGACGTTTCAAATAGCGGTGTTTCGAATGCTTTGCAACGCCGCAAAATGTGGAATCAAATGAGAATGAATCCTACAGATTTAGCTGACTTATCTGCATCAGCAATGACCTTTTTAATGAACGGTAGTACGCCAATGTCAAATTGGCGAGGAATGTTTAAAGTTGGAGAAAAAGTAAGACTTAGGTTTATTAATGGCTCAAGCAATACTTTTTTTGACGTTCGTATTCCAGAACTAAAACTAACAGTTGTACAAGCTGATGGGCAAAACGTTGAACCAGTGACAGTTGATGAATTTAGATTCGGCCCTGGTGAGACCTACGACGTAATTGTTGAGCCTAAAAATGATGCCTATACGATTTTTGCTCAAAGTATGGATCGCTCTGGTTACGCAAAAGGAACTTTATCAAGCTCGCCTAATATTGATGCGCCAGTACCTGCACTTGACCCTGTTGAATGGTTAACGATGACCGATATGATGGGCAATATGACCCACGGCAGTGAGCATTCTGCAATGGCAGGTATGGCTGGCATGTCAGGTATGAACTCTAAAGAAATGGATCATAGCGCTATGGATCACGGTGCAATGGCGATGGATCATAGCAAACATGGTATGTCTGAAAACCCATTGGCAGTTGCCAGCCCTAAAGTGCGTCATGCAAAAACGGAGTATGGAGCTTCAGTTGATATGCGCGTTGATATGCCGAGAACAAATCTTGATGATCCTGGTATTGGTTTACGTAAAAATGGTCGTCGTGTTTTAACACTTGCAGATTTACACTCACTTGAAGGGATCACTAACCAGCAAGAGCCAGAAGCTGAAATTGAGCTGCATTTAACCGGAAATATGGAACGTTATAGCTGGTCATTTGATGGCTTAGAATTTGGTAAAAGCACGCCAGTGCATATGAAGCATAACCAACGTTTAAGAGTTATTTTACAAAACGATACCATGATGACGCACCCTATGCATTTGCATGGTATGTGGAGTGATTTAGAAAACGAGCAAGGTGATGTGCAAGTGCGACGTCATACGATACCTGTTCAACCCGCACAAAGAATCAGCTTTTTAACCACCCCTCACGATGTAGGTCGCTGGGCTTGGCATTGCCATTTATTATTCCATATGGATGCCGGCATGTTTAGAGAGGTAGTCGTATCATGAAACAATTAAAACTATCTAAATCATTAGGTTTATTAATGTTAACAGGGGCTTCATTAATTAGTTTCCCTTTATTAGCGCAAAGTGAAATGGCACAAATGAATAGCGCTAAGATGCAACCACAAGGAGGAAGTGCACCTAAAGATGCAAGAGACCCCCATGCTTACTCTGCGGGAACAACTTTAACAGAAGGCCCATATGCGCTTGAGGGCAATGAGCGATTAACACTCGCTGATGAGCATCCATTTTACGCATTACTAGGCGATCGTCTTGAATATAACGAGCAAGCAAACGCAGGTGTATTTGACTTACAAGCATGGTACGGCACTACCTTTGATCGATTGGTAATTAAAACCGAGGGTGATTTCAGCGAAGGAAGTATTGAAGAAAACCAAACCGATATTTTATGGGGTCACGCCGTATCAGCATATTGGGATACTCAAGCAGGTGTTCGTCTTGATTACAATAAAGAAGGTGAAAATCGGCAATGGTTAGCTTTTGGCTTACAAGGTTTAGCCCCTTATTGGTTTGAACTTGATATGACAGCATACGTAGGTGAGCGAGGCAATACCGCATTTACGTTAGAGGCAGAGTACGAACTATTACTCACGCAAAAGCTAATTATACAACCGCGAGCCGAAATTACACTTTATGGCAAAAACGATAAACAAAACGAACTTGGAAGTGGCCTATCAAGCAGCGCGATTGGCTTTAGGGTTCGTTATGAATTTACACGCCAGTTTGCGCCCTATATTGGCGTTGAATGGAGCAATAAATTTGGCAATACAGCCGACTATGCCACATCAAGTGGACAAAGTAGCAACAACACCGCATTTGTTGCGGGTATTAAATTTTGGTTTTAATCATTTTAAATAAGAGGTAATTATGAAGTTTTTTAATTCTGCAGTAGCCATTTTAGGTTTAGTGCTTACATTTTCCGCATCAGCGCATATATCACTCAAGCAATCAACACCTGCGCAAGAAGCCATGTTAATGAAAAGCCCAGAGCAACTTTCGTTAACTTTTGGTGGTGAAGTAAGGCTAGCAAAAGTCATCATCAAAGATGAAAAAAATAAATCAATAAACTTTGATTTCAAACCCAGCGCCACCCCAAGCACAGACTTTAATTGGTCATTACCGAGCCTAGCCCAAGGCACTTACACGGTTAAATGGACAGCACTGGGTGGTGATGGACATAAAATGACCGACACGTTTAGATTTATGGTACACAAAAGTGAATCGCATAAGATGATGCAAGAACAATCTAATACCCACAGCAAACATAATCATTAAGTAGCAACATAATGCAATTAAGTGAATGGTCAGTACTCTTACTATTATTAAAACTAGCAAGCTATATAGCAATTGCAGGGCTTGCGGGCACTTTATTAATGCGCTTTATGTGTGGCAACAGCAATGTTGCAGGGCATCACTTAACTAGCTTTTATCAGTTCTTAAAACGTTGGCAAATTACGTGTGTAGTTACAGGTAGTATTGCTGCACTTTTACAAGTACCAATAGAAGCTGGAGCAATGGCTGAATCAGGCTTTATGGGAATGTTTGACCCCTTTATGCTTGAAATTATTTGGCAATCAGTCATAGGTGACCAAGCAACGTTTAGAATACCAGCGCTTATTATTGCTCTAATTAGCGCATGTATGTGGAGTGTGGAATCAGATGATAACGTAGCAGGTTATAAAAACGGTGCCGTTATACTAATCATGCTTGGGTTTATCGCTTATAGCTTCACTTTTACTGGGCACAGTGCAAATGAAAATGGGTTAGTGAAAAGTATTTTAACCTTTCACCTTATTGCCATTGCGAGCTGGTTAGGGTCATTGTGGCCGCTTTACAAAAGCTGCACTTTACTACCTACCAGTGAAGTAAAGCGGTTAATGCATTACTTTGGTCAACTCGCTATTGTTATTGTATTTGTACTACTTATTTCGGGCTTAACTCTGCTCCTGCAGTACCTAGAGTCACTTTCTGCATTGTTTACATCAAATTATGGGCAACTAATTTTATTAAAGCTGTTACTCGTCAGCGCGATGCTGTTACTAGGTGCATGGCATAAGCTTTTTTTAGTCCCGCAAATCACTCAACAACACCATATAAGTATATTAAAACGCTCGATCACTGTTGAAATATTAATTGCCCTATTTGTACTTATTACAACAAGTGTATTTACAACACTTGTTGGTCCGCCTATTTAACGATTAATAAAAAAGGAAAATGTATGTTAATTAAATCCTTTAATTTAAAAATTTTATTGCTACTAATTTTTAGCACTGTTAGTTCTTTTACTGTTAGTGCACATGACGATGAAAAATATTCAAAAAAAGGCAAGGCCTTTGTCAATGTTGATAGCGAGGCTGCAAAAACAGTCAGCCTATTTCATGCATCTCTAAAACAAGGCAATCGCGAAGCTGCACGTAAATTACTGGCCGACGATGTCATCATTTTTGAAGGCGGAAGTGTTGAGCGTTCTGCAGATGAATACGCGAAACATCATATGATAGCGGATATGAAATTCTTAAGTGCTGTTAATAGTGAACAACTAGAGCATCAAGTTTACACAAATGGAGACATAGCTTACTCAATTTCAAGAAGTAAAACTCAAGGAAAGTACAAAGGAAAAGATATTAAGTCTATGGGAATGGAATCAATCACATTAAAAAACACCGATACAGGTTGGAAAATCACTCATATTCATTGGTCAAATTAAGGAGTTAACAATGCGAGTAATCTACATTACCTCAGCGTTATTTTTATCATTAACTATGTCATTTTCGGCGATAAGTATCGAAAAACAACATAAAGCATTAATAACTTATGAGAATTCAGAAAAACCTAAAATTGAGCTTACCGTTTATAAAAGTAAAAATTGTGGATGTTGTAATAAGTGGATTGCTCATTTGAGCGAAAACAATATTCAAACAAAAGCAATTAACGTCAATGACATGGGGACGATTAAATCTCAGTATCAAATAAAATCAAATATGCGGTCATGCCATACAGCCGTTTCAGCCGATGGATTTGTATTTGAAGGTCATGTTCCCGCCAAACATATAAAACAGTTTTTAGCTGAACAACATCCTGAAAAGACGATAGGGCTCTCTGTTCCCGCTATGCCTGCTGGTACGCCAGGTATGGAAATGGGCGATCGCTTTTATAAATATAATATTGAAATGCTTACGCACGATTTACAGCAAAATACTTATAAGCATATTAGCAAATACGCTGAGCAGTTTTAACACTTATGGCACAACTCTTGATGTAATATTAAACATTGATTCAATGATTAAATATATAGTGGGTTTACGCCTAATAACCTGTAAGAATTACCCATTGGTATAAATGATATACAAAGTAAATGATAGAAAGGAGCCATCTAATGTCGCAGTATTTAAAGTTTTTCTTAATGATAGCCACATCAACATTAGTCATGTTTGTACTGATGTATTTGAATACTTATCAGCTAAGTCATGTTTTTTTTAGTGAAACTCGCACTTATATGGCGCTTTATATGGGAGCCATGATGGCAGTGATAATGCTACTTTTCATGCTCAATATGTATAAAGATAAAAAGAAAAATATAACAGTACTCATTGCTAGTGTTACCGTATTTGCGGGAAGTTTATTTTTAGTTCGATCACAAGCGACTGTTGATGATAGCTCATGGATGTCGGCGATGATCCCACATCATTCAATTGCAATACTCACCAGTGAAAGGGCAAAAATCAAAGATAAGCGAGTCCAAGAGCTTGCAACAAATATTATTGAGGCACAGCGTCGTGAGATTAAAGAAATGCAGTGGTTACTAAAGGATATAGAGAAAAATGGCCTAGCAGAAACTCAGGAGCAAGCACAATCTAGGACCGTACCGGATTTTAATGCTAAGTAAAATTTTATACCAATACATAAAAGGGAGCTAAACATGAGTAAATCAGCCCAACTTTTTAGAATGGCCACAGATGAGCATATTTGTCCGTTTGGTTTAAAATCAAAAGACCTACTAGAGCGAGAGGGATATACAGTTGATGATCAGCTATTAACTTCTCGAGAGCAAACAGATGAATTTAAAAAACAACACAGTGTAGAAACTACACCTCAAACATTTATTGATAATAAACGTATAGGTGGCTATGACGACTTACTCGATTACTTTGATAAGCCAAAAGCTGGGCAAGAAGGTACAACTTACACGCCCGTGATTGCGATTTTTTCGGTTAGTTTTTTGCTTAGTGTGGCATTTAGTTTTGCAGCGAATAATAGCTTATTATCAATGCAAACCGCTGAACTGTTTGTAGCCCTAACAATGGCAGTGTTAGCAATACAAAAGCTTCAAGACTTATTTAGCTTTACTAATTCATTTATAACCTATGACTTAGTCGCTATGAAAGTAGTCAGGTACGCCTATGTTTACCCATTTCTAGAAGCATTTGTTGGCATTGGAATGATAGCCGGATTACCAGCCTATATTATTGCCCCTATTTCATTGTTCATAGGTGGGGTTGGTGCTGTTTCAGTGATAAAAGCAGTCTATATAGATAAACGAGAGTTAAAATGTGCGTGTGTAGGCGGTGACAGTAACGTACCACTAGGGTTTATCTCCCTAACAGAAAACCTGTTTATGATCGCTGCCGGTATTTGGATGTTTGTTAAGTAAACAACAGCTTTAATTTAAAAACATGATGATGTACTAGTGTGATTACCAAGGGATTATGTCGCTCTAATTACCGAGCGACTTTGTCGTAAATAGCATATCAGCTGTACTAGCTCATATCAGATCTCACAGTTTAAGTGAATAAGTTTAGACTTCATCAGGCAGACTGCTATGAGCGAGAAGCAGACGTCCATACAAACTCGTTTTTGGACAAAAACGTTTTAGAGTATTTATTTGGTAATTCCTAATCAGCCGACGTGTCAGCGGTCGGCTGCATTTTCTTGTAAGCTTTATAGTGCAATACTCTAGTGTTTACACCTAAATATTCATAAGCCGCAGCAGCCTTCATTACCAAATCTTCGTCTCTACACAGAAAAAAATGACAAAATGAAGCAACACCTGCATGCGTCATATCACTAAAGGATGCCCGAAATCTTCTATCTTTTTTCATTTTTGAATCACGATAGTAACCGAGAAAATTTAACTGGTGATAGACTGCGTTGACTTTCTCTTGAATAGTTCTTTCTCTATCCGAATCTGCTTCAAAGCTACGAGGTTTCACTCCAAAAATTGTTTCTATACCAATTCCTGAGAATTCTTCAATGCCTGATAAAATCTGCCATATTTTTTCCACCACGTTTGGCGGTTTTACATTTTTTAATATAACTGGCCCAATTCCCGTTTTGGCCTCGAACTCTGAAACTGGGGATTCGCCTCCTTCATCAAGTTCCTCTGCTACTCTCGAAGATTGACTGCTCATCAACGCAGGCAAATCTGCAATAAGCTTTTTGATACTTTCTATATGTATGGTTTCATCTAGCGCAATTTCGTCAATTCCCTCTAAAGCTTCCATCATGTACTTTTGTAAATCAACAGAACCTTGCTGAAAGATTTCTCCAAAAGACTTATCTGATTGTCCCCCGTAAAATTTCATGAGCATCTCAGACATGCCAAAATCGCCACTACAGCTTTCCGATTGATTTGCTAAAAAGCGCTTATAGGTATCACTTGCTAGATGTAGTGGCTCGCGAACATAACCCCTCTGACTTGATTACATCGTACATTTTGGACTCACATTAAGTGAGAATATGACCGGTGCCTGACTCACTTTAATTGACAATGAACTCACGCTAATCGAGAACGGGCTTGCAAACATAATCAGTCGGCTCACTTTATTTAAGAATAACGACAGTTCATAAAAATGGACGTTAAAAGATACCGTTCGTTAGTTTATGCATATAAAGCAGCCTGCGCCATTACTTATTTAAGCGTCAAAACTTAAAGCGTGAAAGCTTAGGTATGTATCGGTTAGTGTCAGACTTATATTTTAGAAAATCATCGCCATGCACTTTCTTCAAATAAGGCTCTTCAATTTGTCGAACAATCACTTCAATGCAAAAACGAGTTGGACTTCCGAGCTTTCATTAGATACCTACTTATAATCTTAAAGTACAAAACGGAAGTAAACTTCCGGTTTCTAACCCAATATTGCTATATTTCGGAAGCAAACTTCCGTTTATAGGAATTCAAAGGTAGTTATCGGAAATATACTTCTGTTTTTTGAAAGCGTTAACCTAGATAGCTATATGAGCCATTTTTTGGGTCTTATTTGAGCGAAAAGCAGATATTGACCGTTAATCGTTTCAACGACGGCAATTAGCCATACGTTGCATGTTTGCTCCCTTACTGGTTTTACGATATCCAAAACCGACATAACGACCATTAAGCAAATACCAAAGTAAAATAGGTATGTGCTCCAATCATATAGCCAAAGAGGATAAAGCGTTAATAGCACTGCTACAGGCCCTAGAATGCTGAAGACAGCTCTGGTATGGTTTTTATTTTTGTGCCAGTTGTATAAGTTTACCAATAGTTCCAAAGATGCAAAAATAGGTAAAAGCGTATTTACAGCTATTCCTTCGAAGTGAGAGAAGAAGCCTAGTCCTAATGCCGATGCAAGTGACCTTAATGCAGGGAAGCAGGCCGTGCCGCTAGCCAAACGCCACTAGAGCCTACTCTGCCTAATATTTTATTTATCATTTGAAAGTCTATTGGTTGATATTACCATCATTCTAAACTCCGTATATAAGTACGGAGTCAATCATTTTAATGAATCAATTATGGGGCAATGTGTTGGATCTTCGTTTTGCATACAGGTATTTGTCATATCCACAATTACTTTCTCTAAACGTTGAAGGTCATTAATTTTGTCTCGAATGATTGCTAACTTTTGTCGGCTTAATAGCTCAACTTGAGCGCAGTTGCTGTCCATAGACATTAGCGATTTTATTTCTCTTAACGTAAAGCCGAGCGCTTTGGCTTTTGTGATAAACCTAAGTTGTCCTGCTATTGATTCGTCATATTGTCTATAACCAGATATTGGTTTTTCAGGTTGTGTAATCAGTCCTTCTCGTTCATAAAAACGAATGGTTTCTACATTTAAATTTAATGATTGTGCTAATTTGCCAATGGTTTTCATTATTGCCTTTGTGAATACTACTAATCTAAAGTTATATTTAGTT
>NZ_AUTO01000368.1:0-8694 GCF_000498055.1 Pseudoalteromonas sp. TB51 | reverse complement strand
AACAGGGTTGAGCGGTAATCATCGTCTAGCCCTGCCATTTTCTTTTTCCTCGCCATACTAGCTGACTTAGATGTATCTTGTTTAAAAAGCGCCATGGCTATCTTTCGCATTACATTAAACATTAATGGCCCTTGAAGTTTGCGTATTCTCGATTCATCTTCTCTGAAGTTCATATCAAGCATCCAATGCATGCTTTCAACCTGCCAGTGACTGCGTACCGCATTGAGTGCTTGCGCTGCATTTAAGTCTAATGAACTTATATACCAGCGTGTTTCAGTGGTATCCGACCCTGCCGACTTATCATGAACTTCAGCCCTGACCTTAATAATACTCGTTAAGCCAGGCCAACGATAATCCTTGCCTAACCAGCTTTTATCTATAAGTAACTGCTGGCATGTACGTGTTTCAACACGCCCATGTCCTGAGCTTATTTCGGTATATTCATCACAATTATGCTGAGTTAACCTTTCACGCTCGCACTTGTGCCACCACGCTTCTAGTTCCTTTTGCATGCCTGAATGATTACCTTTAAGTGCAAGAATATAATCTGCTTTTTGTTGGATGATTTGTTTTGCTATTTCTTGTTGGCATCCCATCGCATCTAACGTAATGATACTGTTTTCAATATCGAGCAGGGTGAGTAATTCTGGTATTGCGGTGATTTCATTTGTTTTATTATCAACAGCCGTCTGCCCAAGCACTAACTGGTGTTGGCAACTCCATGCACTGACCGTGTGTAAGGCACTTTTTCTGTCTTTTGTGGTAAATGAACGTCGTGCGGTTTTGCCATCGATAGCGATGATATCTGCACCTGTGGTTTCAATCAGTGATGATATCCAAGATTGAAATGCCCTTTCTATTTCATTTGCTTTTAACCGACACATGACGCGAGCAATCGTGTCATGTTTTGGAATTCCTGCGTTGAACGTACCGTATTTTTTTAACCAATCAAGCTTTAGGTGCCCAAAGTCTTCAATATCTTCCCATCCTTCTGCACCAGAGAGTACAGCGCTAATAGCAAGGAGAAGAATATCGATAAGTTCATGCTTTTTACAACGTTCAATGCGAGGATCTGTAATTGAATTAAAATGTTTCAGAAAAGTAGTGCTCATATTTATGCGACCAAGTAATTATTATGCCTTGATCTGATCACTACTTGCTCTATAAGTTCAATTTATAATGATCTTGCCGTGCGCGAATAATTAAGCCAAGGTTTACATTGCTGGCTACTTTTACAGCGCTTAATGTAACTCGCCTGTACGCCAGCTAAAAAAATGTGTAAATTAAGCCAGTTAATAACGAGTACTTTTTATTATAAAAATATAAAAACTACGCTCTGCTTTAAGCGTAGTTAACTCATTACTAGGATGTATCACCGCATTATGATCCCAGCTAAAAAGCTGCTTAATACCCTTAGCGAACATTGGGGTGTTTTAGAGCTATTATTTAAACGTTTTAAAATGGCCGACTTTAGCCTCAAAGACGTGCAAAACGCCATTAAGCAAAAACAGCCCACATGGACAAACGAGCGCATTTACAAAGAAACAAATCGTTTGCTCAATCAAGATATACTTATTCCATTGGCTAAATCATCCCAGCTTGAAATAAACCGCGCCATTGCCGATTTTGCGACCTTTTTATTACAAGAAGAACACCTAGGTTTAGCACAAGAAATTAGCGTTTTGGTTGATGATTTAGCACGCCTAGGAAACCGATTAGATAATGCCGGCGAAATAGAAGACTTTGACGATTTACGCCGCTATAGCCGCATTATGGATGATCGGGTGCGTAAAATAATGAAGCTTTACGCGCACAACGAAAACGCTATTTTAAACATTGTTGAGCAAGCTAAATCTGATCACGCGGTGCAATCTTTGCAAAAGCGCTACAAAGCGGTAATAGAAGCCTTTGACGAATACATAGAGCCGATGCTTAAAATGGTCGATATACGCGGTGACTTTCATGCCTGTTTTACACTTATTGAGCAACAAATAAGTAAGCAAATAGAGCACATTGAACGCTCAGGCAAAGCCTACAGCGACAAACGTATGCTTGAGCAATTGCGTACTCGTATACTCGAAATGCATTTAGTTGGCCGAGAAAGCTTACGCAAAAGTGCCGATATGCTTATGCCACTGCGCGAAGAGCTACGCCGTAATAACCTAATTACCCGCCAGGCAGCAAAAGTGCTTGGCCTTGTGCGTAAAAATGGCGTAGACAACATGCTAAGCGCGGTACAACCAAATTTTGTAAGCGATGCGCAGCGTTATTCGCTTGGCCAGCAGCGTCATATTGTTGCCTATATGGCAAGCTTGGTAGAATTTGAACACGAAGAATACCAACTCCCAGAGCAACAAGACGTGCCGGCATTTGTTACGCCAAACATTCCTGATTACCACGATGTTAAAACAAGCTTTGCAAAACGCTTTAATAAAAAACGTAAAAAGCCCCAGCCATTACTGCAATTTTTAGATGAAAGCTACCCAGAATTAGACGCCGACGAAATGCTATTTTTATATCAAAAACTAGTCAGCGACAGTGAAATTCACATTAGCCAAAGCGATGAGAAAACACGCGTAAAAATTGCCGGCCAGCATTTTTCGTTATACCCATTTAATTCTGCGCCTCAGCCAGATACACAGGCAGACGAGTAACACATGACACATATAAACTTAGACGAGCTTACGCACCTACAAGCCATTAATAAAAAATTAGGTGCGGGTTACCATATTTGCGAACAAGACAACGTAATGTGGCAAGAGCTTGACCAGCACATAGAATCTTATAGCGCCTTATTTAGCGCCCTTGGCCACGATTTAAAACACGATAGCCGCGGCTTTTACTACTTTGCCAGCGACGAAAGCACGCCAAACATGGGTAAAATATCCCGTGCTATTGCACTGACTATTTACATTTTAATTGAGCATTTTGCCAATACGGGTAAAGACCCAATGCGTGCCCTATTTGATGAAGTAAACGATTTAGAACTGATGCAAACCTTAGTGCAAATTAATAAGCACTTGTTTGATCAGCTTGAGATATTTTCGGGCTCAGATTTACGAAAAGACGTATACCTGCGCATGGTACGTTTAGGCCTTGCCCGCGAAGTAGAAGGCGGCTTTATGCTACAAGCGCCTATTCACCGCTATATTGATGCACTTATGGAAGTAAACGAAGAAACCTACATTACAGAGGACGAGCAATGAAAAACTTATACGGACTAAGTAAACTCGCCCTACTTAATACCGCAGGCTATGCAAAGTGTGTTATTCCGCTTGATAAAAGCAGCTCTATTTGTGCACCAAACAATACCGGTAAAAGCTCGGTTATTAACGCCCTGCAATTTCCGCTAATAAACGATTTACGCCTAACCGAATGGGACGGGCACGATTTAGATGAAACCCGTAAATTTTATTTTTCATCGGATCAGTCGTACATTTTGCTCGAAGCCAACCTCCCCCATGGCTCGGTGGTTATTGGTGTAGCAGGCCTTGGTAAAATAGCCGGTTACGCGCATCAGTACTTTTGTTATCAAGGCAAACTTGATTTAGCGCAATACACGCAAGGTAATACCATTATTAAGTTTACCAAGCTGTTTAATCATTTAAAAACGCAAGGTTACAACCCTATAGAGCTTAAAGCACAAGAGCTAAACGCCCTGCTTACCGGCGGCGCAACCCCTTTTGACGGCGACATTAATTTAAAAATGATCCCGCTTAATAACGTGCAAGACTCCGCCATTTATAAAGAAATTTTTAGGCGTATTCTTAACTTACACAAATTGGGTGCAAGCGATGTTAAACGCTTTATGCTACGTGTGTTTGAACGCCATATGTCTAACTCTAAAGTGGACTTTTACGAGGTATGGCGTCGCTCGTTTGATAAAGTAAATCGTGCTAAACGCGAGTTAAAAGCGCTTGAATCAATGCAAGAGCCAATAACAGCGCTTGAATCAATGCTTGAAAACCAAACCGTGCTTAAAGGTAAGTTAGCAGCCTACGCGCCTAAAATTGATCAAGCATTAATAGACTTTGATACCTACCAAGAAGAACAACTGAGCGAACTAGCCATTGCCCTTGAAGACATAGAGCACGAAAAACACGAGTTTGAGCAAAAGCAAAGCTTATACGTACAGCAATCGCGCGATATAGAGCGCAGGCAAACCCAAATAGAGCAATGGTTTTTAGATTACAGCGCTCTTAAAAGCGAGTTTGAACTGGTAAATAAAGCCACCCTTAAAACCACCCTTGGCCAACTTAAGCAAGACTACGAGTCGCTTTCGCACTCTATTACCAGCGCACAAGGGCAAAGCCTACACACGCTTGATTACCGCATTAGCGAGACCCAAAAACAAATTAAAAGCTTAAAACTGCAGCTTAAAAACCTTGAGTTTAATTTGTTTACCCGAATGCGCGAAGACCTATCACTTAAAGAGGTAGAAGAAATATCGCGCATTTTAAACCCCGATATACTCTCGTTTGCCACCACCAGCAATGGCGATATAACCATTGATGATGAAGACGCCTTTGGGGAATTTTTATCGCTATTAAGCGAAAACGTTAAAGGCGGTGTACTAACCCTACCAGGGGCAAGCATTAAACTTAAAAAACTTTCCCCAGTGCAAATGCAAAGCGGCGAAAACAAAGCCCAGCTTAGCGCTCAGCTAGACGCGCTGGAACGCTCGTTAAAAGAGTTTAAACAACAGCGCGAAGTAGCCGCTAACGTGGCCGATAAACAAAAAGAAAAAGATGCACTTTACGATGAGCTAATGAGCGCAGAGAGCGCACTAAAACGCTTAGAGCAATTTGAGGTAATGCAGCAGTCGGTAGAAGCGCAATCCATGCTAAAAGAGCAGTTATTAGCAGAGCGCGAACAAGTTGACGACTACCTGCAAGACATTCAAAAAAATAGTGGCTCAATTGCTGACAGGCGCTCGTTAATTAAATCTAAGCAAGAGCAAATTAATCGCCAAACCGAGCGCCTACGCCAAGTTAAAAGCGAGCGAATTGACCACACGCTTGATTTATACAGCGGTAAAGTAACCCCATATATGATTGACATAACAGTCGACTTTGATAACTTAAGCGACTTAGTACATCACTTTAATAAAGACTGCCAAGAGCTGCGCAACTTTGACATAAACGTACGTAATACCTATTTGCATGTATATAACGCGGGTATTACTAAGTTCGATAACGAAAATGACGAATTTACTAAATACCAAAAGTTGATTAGCGCATTTCATAACCTTGATAACGAACGCGATGCCGTTGAGCGCCAAGGCCGCGTAGCCCTAACCGAAGTAGCCGCCACAATTAAAGGCTTGCGTGAAGACTTAGACCGACTTCGCCGCGAAATGAACAGCTTTAATAAAGGGATAAGCCAGCACCGTATTTCTAACCTTCAAGCGTTTAAAATTAACGTAATACCGCGCAAAATGCTGGTTGATAGTATTGATACCATTATCAGCACGTCGCATCAGTTTGAACAAGGCGACACCCTTGACTTATTAAGCCAAGAACCTTACAGCGAAAGCGCGGTAAACGAAGCAAAAGATCACCTAATAAAACTTGCCTCCGACAAAGCGGGCCTTACATTAACTGACTTATTTGATATTCGTTTTGAAGTGGTTAACCGCGCTGGCGAAACAGAACACTTTGAAAAAATCGATTCAGCTGGCTCAAACGGGACCCGTATTACTATTAAGTTATTATGTGGCATGTTGTTTATTCGTTACTTATTAAGCGATCAGGAACAAAACCTTTACCGTATACCCATTTATATTGATGAAGCGGCCGACATTGATCCGCAAAACCAAAAAGCAATCATAGAAACGGCACTAAGCTTTGGCTTTGTGCCAATTTTTGCCTCGGTTAAGCCGCAGGTAAGCTGTGATTACATTGTACCTATTCGTTCAGTAAAAGATGGCGCCCAAAACTGGGTAGACGAAAAAGACTGGATTGAAGTTGAACACAATTAATTGGCCGTTAAGGCAAACCAACTAAACTAAAATATAGGACGTTAAACTAATACACATTTAAACGATGTGTGTTATTTTAAATTAACGCATTTTATTGGAGCAAAGGTAATGAAAAATATACTTATTGTTGCAGCGCTGACATTACTTACAGCCTGTACGCAAACCCCTGACTGGGATTACGACAAATCAGCCAACTTTAGTAATTTTAAAACATTTGCTTGGGTAGAAAACGCGAGCCTAACCAAAGACACCACAAACTACCAAATTAACGGCTTAATGGAAAAACGTGTACGTACTGCCGTTAATAAAGAGCTTAGCCAAACATTAGGTATGAGCTTAGTAGACCCAGCCCAAGCTGACGTACTAGTTAACTACCATGCATCGGTAGATAAAGAGCTAGAAGTAGACAGCTTTAACGTAGGTTACGGCGCACGTTGGGGATACTGGGGTACGGGTTTTCAACGCGACATTAGCGCCCGCGAATACGAAGTGGGTACTTTGGTGATTGATATTATTGACCGCGAATCAAACCAACTTGTATGGCGCGGCGCAAAAGAAGGCCGTTTAAAGAAAAAACAATCGCCTGAGCAACGCGAAGCATCAATTAAAGAAACAGTCGCTAATATTTTAAGCAACTTCCCGCCGCAAAAGCAGCAGTAAGTTAAAATTAGCGTTAAGTAAGTTTTAAAAAAGCTCACATTATGTGAGCTTTTTTGTGGGTGTTTATTTTTGGGACTTCAGATTTAAATAATTATGAGCTGCGCTCATCACGTCAGCAGGCTGCACGTCTACAATACCGAGTTAGATTTACGCTTTATACTTATACAATAACTCAAAAGGTATATGACAATAGTCATCTGGGTGGTTAGTTAAACGGTCTTGATGCTCAGGATCGCTTGGTACGTAATTAGTTAGCCGCTCAACGCCGACTACAACTTTTTCTGCATCACTGCGCTTATTTATATAATTGTTTGCTGCGTCTATATGGCTTTGGTGTTTGCTGTAAATAGCAGTGCGGTATTTAGGGCCTACGTCATCCCCTTGTTTATTAATGCTATATGGGTCAATAATTTCAAAAAAGTAGTCAAACAGCTTATTTAGGCTAACGGCGTTTAGGTCAAAAATTACCTTTACGCATTCTGCGTAACCATCGTAGTCGCCATCTGTAGTTTTACTTGAACCATTAGCGCGCCCTGCCTGTGTGCTAACAACACCTGGTAAGTGTTTCATAAACTCTTGTACGCCCCATAGGCAGCCACCAGCAAAGTAAATAGTATTGTGTTCTTTAGTATCCATTATAAATGCTACCTAATGAGTAAAGTGTGAATGGTTATCAAATGCAGATATTAACAAATTAATGTACAATCGCGCACAAAATTACTGCTGTTACATTTGGCTATTTTATCATGCCCAAATATAAGCTTTGAAATTAATTGTAACCGCAGCTACAAATATAAAAACGATGAGAAACACATGAACCACACACCACACATTATGTTGCCTGCACTATTATGCAGCGTTACTCCATTTGCTTACGCTAATACGTTATCTGATGAGTCTTCAATCGAGCAAATAACAGTGGAGGCTTCGCCTACTGCGAATAAACTGCCTGTAGGTACATTTGACTCGCCTATTTCTAATTTAGAGTACGACCCACGTGTAGATCTTCAATCACGAAATATGGCTGAGGCACAAGCTGATGTAACTATTCGTGGCGGTATTTTTGAAAACACCGGCTTTAGAGTAGGCAGTGCTACCCTGCTTGACCCGCAATCTGGTCATTATTTTGCTGAAATTCCCATTGCACCGCAAATGCTAAGCGGCCCAGCCGTTTTAACCGGTGCCGATAACGCACTGTACGGTATGAACAGCTCTGTAGGTACGGTTTCGTTTGGTTGGAAACCGATTATTACTGGCGGTAGTGTATCGCTTGGTACTGGTACGAATGACTTTAATCTTCAAAGCATTCATGCTGCTAAAAACACACAACTTGATAGCTTAGCTGGCTATACCTTAGGTTTTGAAGGTGAATATTCTCACTCGCAAAGTGATGGCACTATTGATAATGGTGACCATGACTTTTCGCGCGCCTCAGCTCGCGTGCAATTGGCAAGTGAGAATAGCCAAACCGATTTATTTTATGGCTCACAGGATAAGTTTTTTGGCTGGCCTAACTTGTATACCCCTTTTGGCGTTAACGAAACTGAAGATTTAGAGACTCGCCTTTGGATGCTTAATCACAAGCAAAACTACGCTAAAAACAGTAATTTTGAAGTATCGGCGTATTACCGCACCCATGACGATCACTATATTTACTCGCGCGAAAACCCAAGTGCATTCGAAGCGTTTCATAAAAGTGAAGTTAAATCGCTTGCTCTTTCGGGCCGCCATGCACAAAGCAATGCGTTTGCAATTAATTACTCAGCACAATTTATTGATGACTCGATTGAATCAACCACACTTGAAAATAATTTTACCTCACGAAAATATTATAAGCTGAGCGTATTGCCCCAATACACTATGGCGCTAAAGGCTAACCAACAGCTTATATTTCGTTTAGGGGCTGCGTATGACGATACAAACCGTGATGATGCTGAAGTATCAGCCATTGGTGATATAACCTTAAATACCCAAAATAATGACGGCACAGCGCAAAGCCTTTATTTATCATACGCGCAGGCGAGTCAAGTTGCAGGCTATACAGCCATTGGCGG
>NZ_AUTO01000367.1:0-9051 GCF_000498055.1 Pseudoalteromonas sp. TB51 | reverse complement strand
GGCAGCGATTCTGGTGGGTTATTTAGAAGTAACTACAACCTTGAGCGCGAAACCACTTCAAACTTAGAGCTAGGTATATTACTTGAAGAGCAAAGCTGGCAGTTAAACTCGGCTATTTTTTATCGAAAAGATAGTAACTTAACCGACTGGACCTTTAATTTTGATTCTACCTCGGCGCGCTTTGCAAACCCCGTTGATATTGATACTGCAGGGGTTGAATTTTTAGCGACTAAGCACTTTGATACAGCAAAACTTATTGCTAGCTACACCTATTTACATAAATCAGAGAACTACGGCGCAGCCGATATTGATGCCAGTTTTTACGCGTTAAACTTTCCTGATCACCGTTTAACACTTGGCGCTGTGTATAACCCAACTGATATTTTAGAATTTAGAATAGATAACGAATGGCGTACACAACACAAAAACGCCCTTAGAAACGGCGACGACAACGCATTATTTACCCAACTCACGCTTAAAATAACCCCGCCTCAGTTAAGCAATTTATTTATTACTTTAGCGGCAGATAACTTATGGGATGAGTCGTTTGAAGAAATACCTGGTACACCAGGACGCGGTGAGCAATATACGTTAAGCGCAACGTATAGCTGGTAGCACATCTAACCGAAAAGGATTAAAACACTCATTTTATTAAACGTAACAAGCCCAGAACACTCTGGGCTTGCCTGTATAATCTAAGATTAGCTTACTCCCTATGCTGCAGCTATGTGCCATAATTAAAGTGATAAAAGGGAGAAGACCATTACCTCAAATTAGTGAAAGGTTTTCTTTAATGCTTGCAAACGATTTATTTTTGCTTGTATTCCTGCAATTGATTTATCCAGCTCTTGTATTTCAGCCTGTGTGAGCCCAGATTGCAGTTTAAGAGCCCGCGTTATATTTAACATTTTATTACCATAGCCAATAGCTCCAAGTACCATTTTGTATTCAGAAACATATTGATTATTTTTCTGGTATTCTTTTACATCGAATTCTTCAGCAACATACTTATTTACGACAGTTACCCTATTAGCGACTAATTCAGCAGGAAAAGCATACGTTAAACCGCTTGGGTCGCTTTCTTTTATATAACTCACCAATTGTGGTGAACCAAAAGTTAGCCCCAGTTCTACTAATTTTTTATAATGCTCTGAGCCTATTCCTGATTCATTTACCCACCTTTGTATACTATCTTTATCTCTTATACTTCCCAACTTACTAAGCCAAGCATTACTGGTATCAATTACAGCGCCAAGATCCATAAACTCATTAAATTGTTCAGGTCTTACTTCGTCTAGTGATGATAACGCCACAAACAAAGGTGTATAATAAGCCGATCTGTTTTCATTTCCTTTAAGAGATTCGTTAACCCCTAGAGTGCCATTTTTTATTAACATCAATAAAATTTCTGTAGAGTGCTCTATATACGCATCGGTCCCTAATAGTTTTACAACTATCTCATTTGATGTTAAACCATCAAGCCCCTCAATTAATTGCTCAACCTCTGATAACTGATCTAAAATTAATGGCTCATCCTGTTGTAAACTGTCCTCGGCTGAATCATGAAATAAGGGGTCAGTAAGCACATATTTTTCTGTCGGTGTTGGAGATATCGATAGTTTTACATGTGTTGCTTTATTGAGAGTTGTATTTTCAAAAATAACAAGTAGCCCTATCACCACCACTAGCAAGACTAGAGTAAAGAAAAATTTCACTTTATTGATTTTCATTACTAAACCTTTACTAACATGCTTCAAATAAAAAATAACCGTACGCTTCAACAGGGTCAGCTCGAATAAAGTTACATGCTTCATCATGCAAAACAGTACCTTTATAAGTCACTGAGTAATTACCTGTAGAACTTAATATAAATCGAAGCCCTCTTTTAATATAACTAACATCTAACGAAATCAAACTGATAGCAAACTCCCTTTGCTCAACGGCTATATGCCATTCTTGTGCATCATCACTAAGTTCATATAGAATCAGCCCAA
Source organism: Pseudoalteromonas sp. TB51 (assembly GCF_000498055.1). NCBI lineage: Bacteria > Pseudomonadati > Pseudomonadota > Gammaproteobacteria > Alteromonadales > Pseudoalteromonadaceae > Pseudoalteromonas > Pseudoalteromonas sp. TB51. Next base: position 7,057 of record NZ_AUTO01000367.1, on the reverse strand, counting down.
TTGTTTTTTCCGGATTGACTAATAGCTTTACGTCCCCTGCACTTTTAGCAGACACGCTAAAATTAGAATTAATACATAGAATCAATACAATACAATACAATACAATACAATACATTTTTCATTTCAATAGTTCCTTTATTATGAAAGTTAAAGCCCTATGACTTTAAAGCAACAAACAACTAAAACAATATCAACAATAATTATCATTTGCAACTTCATTTGCATTTTATTTATTACTTATCAATAACACTATATTGAAAAAAATATTTTGTTTGAGTTGAGTAAATAACTCGATATTCATAAAAATATATTAAGCTTTAGTCCAGAGGTATATATGCTGCTAAAAACACACAACTTGATAGCTTAGCTAACTATACCCAGGGCTTTGAAGGTGAGTATTCTCATTCGCAAAGTGATGGCACTATTGATAATGGCGATCGTGACTTTTCGCGCGCCTCAGCACGCGCGCAATTAGTATGCGAGCATAGCCAAACCGATTTATTTTATGGCTCGATTGAATCAACCACACTTGAAAACAACTTTACCTCACGAAAATATTATAAGCTGAGCGTATTGCCTCAATACACTATGGCGCTAAAAGCTAACCAACAGCTTATATTTCGTTTAGGGGCTGCGTATGACGATACAAACCATGATGATGCTGAGGTATCTGCCATTGGTGATATAACCTTAAATACCCAAAATAATGACGGCACAGCGCAAAGTGTTTATTTATCGTACGCGCAGGCGAGTCAAGTTGCAGGCTATACAGCTATTGGCGGCAGCGATTCTGGCGGGTTATTTAGAAGTAACTACAACCTTGAGCGCGAAACTACTTCAAACTTGGAGCTAGGTTTATTACTTGAAGAGCAAAGTTGGCAGTTAAACTTCCCCGATCACCGTTTAACACTTGGCGCTGTGTATAACCCAACTGATATTTTAGAATTTAGAATAGATAACGAATGGCGTACACAACACAAAAACGCCCTTAGAAACGGCAATGACAACGCGTTATTTACCCAGCTAACGCTTAAAATAACCCCGCCTCAGTTAAGCAATTTATTTATTACTTTAGCGGCAGATAACGTATGGGATGAGTCGTTTGAAGAAATACCTGGTACACCAGGGCGCGGTGAACAATATACGTTAAGCGCAACGTATAGTTGGTAAAATTAAAGCAGCGTTTACAAACTCAATTTATACTTTGATTTGTAAACGCTGTGTTTATTGATACAAAAGCATAGTTTTTATGCAAAAAATATTGCACAAAGAGAAGCGAATGAGTAGTAAATGAGAAAACAAAAGCCAACTACTGCTTAAAGTTAATCTCTTCCTTAAAAAGTGCAGCGCCTCTTCCCCTCTTTGTGAGTTATTCACTTTATGGCCTTAAGCCAGCAAAAGCAGCGCGTTTTTATATAAAGCAAAGCTAAAAAGTTGCACAAAGAGAAGCGAATAAGCAGTAAATGAGAAAACACAAACCAACGATTACTTAAAGTTAATCTCTTCCTCTAAAAGCACCGCGCCTCTTCCCCTCTTTGTAAATAAACCACTTTTACAGGCTTTGCCTGTCACGTAAGCAAGCTTTACGTCTACAAAACAACCATATATCTACACATTTGCGGTAGACGCAGAGCTTGCTCGCGTGAAAAGCGCAGCTTTTAATTACTTAAAAAATCACTCAGTAATAGATAAATGTAAATATATGAGTATTAACACCGTAAGCTAGGTTAACTGCTCAAGTTCGGTAATAAGCGCTAGAGCCTCTGCATTAGTTGACCCACATACATCGCGCGTGGCGCTAAAATCGCTACATACTTTAGGGCGGCTTTCATCGCCAAATAGTTTACATAAATTGTTCTCATCAAGCTGAATACAACGCTCTCCGGCTTTTTTACCGTTTGGCATACCGGGTATTGGCGAGCTAATACTCGGTGCAATGCAACATGCGCCGCAGCCTAAGCGACATGCCATAGGCTCTGTTTTCATAAATACCTCTGTTAGTTAAAGCCAGGCCTCTGTATTTAAATTAACACCCTGCCTAGCCCATTATTTATCTGTAATACACATATGTAATGCTTTGTTACATCTTAAAACGCCTTGTAAACACTTTATTGCGTATTATTGCCTTGTCACCAAATATATGAAGGAATGCCTTGTGGCTACTAAAAAACAAATTTTATTACCAGTCGCGGTTTTAGCAGCCGGGATTGCACTCGCTTTTGGCCTTTCAGCCATGAAAACGCCACCAGAAGAAAAACCAGAGCAAGACACTCGCCCACTTGTTGCTGCGCAAAACGTAAACATTGATGCAATAACGCTCGATGTTAAATCGTACGGCGTAGTAAAACCTAAAGACCGTACAGAACTGGTTGCACAAGTAAGCGGGCAAGTTATTTCAGTAGCCGAACAATTTGTTGAAGGCGCGTTTGTTAAGCAAGGCGATATTTTAGCACGAATTGATCCAAATGATTACGAGGCCGATTTAATTGAGGCCGAAGCAGGCCTTGCCCAAGCAAGTTCAGCGCTTGAAATAGAACGCGCGCAAGCTCACGTAGCTAAAGCCGAATGGGAACGTATTAAATCAGACTCAAGCGATGCAATTGCATCGGAGCTTTATTTACGTAAACCACAACTTGCAGAAAAAATGGCAAACTTTCGCTCTGCCCAAGCCCGTGTAAAACGCACTAAACGTAATTTAGAACGCACGTACATCAAAGCTCCTTACGACGCTATAATAAACCAACGCACCATTAGCTTAGGCTCAGTGGTTAGTGCGGGTAGCAAGTTTGGCGAGCTAAGCGCTACCTCAGTTGCAGAGGTACGTTTACCGGTTGCAGATAAAGAGCTGCAATACTTAGATAACGGCGGTATTGGCGCATTGGTTACGCTTAACGCTGAATTTGCCGGCAAGCAAACAACATGGCAAGCCAAGGTGGTACGAAGTGAAGGTGTGGTAGATCAAACCAGCCGTATGAGCTATTTAGTTGCTCAGTTACCGACTCCGTACGCTGATAACACCAAACCACTGCGTTTTGGCTCTTATATAAATGCCACCATAAAAGGCCGCGCGCTTGATAACGCGATTATAGTGCCGCACCATTTAGTTAAAAATAACAAAATTGCTATTTTAAACGACGATCACACCCTGAGTTTTAAAACGCTTAATATTGTACGTGAACAAAACGGTATGGTGATTGCGGACCAAGGCCTAAACAGTGGTGAGCAACTTATTACCTCTGCCCTTGAATACCCAACAGAAGGCATGGCGGTTAAGCTGGAAGGCACTGAGCCTAAAAGCGATGTGACTCAATTAGCACTTAAAGAGGATACACCATGAGTACCTCAGAAAAAGGCTTAATTGCATGGTTTGCACGTAACCCAGTGGCGGCAAACCTAATCATGATTTTTATACTTATTGGCGGGCTTTTAACAGCGCTGACAATTCGTAAACAGGCATTCCCTCAGTTTGAAAGTAACTGGGTGAGTATTCAAGCGGTATACCCAGGCGCAGCCCCGCAAGAGGTTGAAGAAGGTATAACGATAAAAATTGAAGAAAACCTTGAGGGTACCGAGGGTATAAAACGTTTAATCACTTACTCTAACCGAGGTTATGCGCAAGCGTGGGTAGAAATAGAAGAAAAATACGACCTACAAGAAGCCCTAGACGAAATAAAAGCGCAAGTTGATTCTATCAATACCTTTCCGGCAGGAATGGAACGCCCTGTTATTCAACGAGAAAAATTTCAGCAAGAGGTGATGATCCTCGCGCTTTATGGCGACATGAGTTACTACCAGCTTAAAGAGCTAGGTAACGACATAAAAGATGAACTACTCGCCTTGCCTGGCGTTAATTTAGTCGATTTTTACAGTGGCCTAGATTACGAAATAGGCATAGAAATAAGCCCCGACAAACTACGTGAATATGGCCTAACTTTTAGAGATGTATCAAGTGCGGTGCAAAATTTTTCTACCAATATGTCGGCAGGGCAAATTCGCTCTGATACTGGCTATATTTCAATGCGTGTTGAAAAACAAGCCTACCGTGGTGGTGAATTTGCAAAGCTTCCGCTTATAACGCTTGCCGATGGCGCACAGATTAACTTAGGCGATGTAGCGACGATTAATGATGGCTTTGAAGAAGGCTTACTTTACTCTAAATATAATGGTAAAAACTCACTCACGTTTGAAGTAGATGCCTCAAAAGATCAAGACATTACCGATGTAGCTAAAATTCTTAAAGGCTACATGGCAGAAAAACAATCGAAACTTCCACAAGGCGTAAAGCTCTCGCCTATTGTTGATTTAACTTACTACCTTGAAGGTCGACTCGATATGATGATCGACAACATGGTTTGGGGCGGTATTTTAGTAATGATAGTGCTGGCACTGTTTTTACCGCTGCGTTTAGCTTTTTGGGTAATGATGGGCTTACCGGTGTCTTTTCTAGGTGCCTTTTTGTTTATGCCAATTGGCTTTTTAGACATCACCATAAACATGGTGTCGTTATTTGCCTTTATTATTGTACTTGGCATTGTGGTCGACGATGCCATAGTCGTGGGTGAGTCTGCCAGTGCCGAAATAGAAAAACACGGCCATAGCCTTGATAATGTTATTCGCGGAGTTAAGCGCGTTGCAATGCCTGCCACTTTTGGGGTTTTAACCACTATCGCGGCGTTTTTACCGCAAGCTATGGCATCGGGCCCAGGCGCTGCGTTTTCTAAAGCCATTGGTGTGGTTATTATATTGTGTTTGATTTTCTCGCTGATTGAATCAAAGCTAATATTACCTGCGCATATTGCAGCCATGAACCCACGTAAACCTAACCCTAAAAACCCATTACATAAACTGCGTAATGTGGTTGATAGTGGCTTAAAACACTTTGTACAAAACTATTACACGCCTTTTATAGGCCATTGTATACATTATCGTTATACCGTAATTATTGGCTTTTTATGTATATTAATAGTCAGTGCAGGTATGTTTGCAGGCGGCTTAGTTAAGTTCGTGCCTAACCCTAAAATACCGCATGATTTTCCGCGTATTACGCTTGAAATGAACCTGGCCTCTTCGGAGCAAGCCACCCTTGAAACTGCCCGTAAAATAGAAGATGTATTACTCAAAGTAGATAAAGAGCTTGAAGAGCAATACGGCCAAAGCATGATCCGCGATTTATCGGTAAGCTTACGTGGGCGTACTCAAGCAAACATTATGGCTATTTTAGTAGAGCCACACTTGCGCCCTATCGACACCTTTGCATTAAGCACCCTGTGGCGCGAACAAATGCCTCCGCTTCCAGGTGTTAAAACGCTTAATATTCAAGATAATATTTTTAGCGGCGGACGTGATGACGGCGACGTAAGCTTTAGGCTACAAGGCAAAGATGCCGATGAGCTAAAAGAAGTCGCTGGTAAATTAAAAGCTAAACTACAAAGCATGGAAGGTGTAGGCGATGTAAACGACTCACTGCAAAGTGCCACCGACGAAGTACAGCTTGATTTAAAACCACTGGCCTACAGCATGGGACTTACACTTGCTGACGTTGCATCGCAAGTAAGCTTTAGCTACTACGGATTAGAAGCACAGCGTATTTTACGCGAAGGCGAAGAAATTAAAGTAATGATACGCTACCCAGAAAGCGAGCGTAACTCAATTAGCAACATTCAAAATGCGCGTATTATTACGCCAACCGGCGCAGAAGTACCGTTAAGCGAAGTAGCCGAAGTTAGGCTAGTAGATGGTGTAAACCGTATTCGCCGTGAAAACTCAAACCGTACTGTTAATGTGTGGGCAGCGGTAAATACTGACCAAGTTGAACCGTTTGCTATTGCACAAGAAATTCGCGATACCTATTTACCTTCACTGCTTAAAAGCTACCCAGGCGTTAAAAGTAATGTGGCTGGGCGCGTACAAGAAGAAATGGACAGCGCCGATGAGCAGTTACGCGACTTTGCTATATCGCTGATGATTATATTTGCCTTATTGGCCATTCCGCTTCGCTCATACTCGCAGCCGCTTATTATTATGTCGGTTATTCCATTTGGTGTAGTAGGTGCAATGTTTGGTCACGTAATATTAGGTATGACCATGAGCGGGCTGTCTATGTTTGGCATTATTGCGGTAGCGGGCATAGTCGTAAACGACTCCCTCGTAATGGTTGATTTTGTAAATAAAGCACGCGCAGAAGGCATGGCCGTAAAACAGGCCGTTATGCAAGCCGGTGCAAAGCGCTTTAGAGCTATATTGCTTACCTCAATCACTACATTTATTGGGGTAATGCCAATTATTATGGAAACCAGCTTACAGGCTAAAATAGTTATTCCTATGGCGGTATCGCTGGCCTTTGGTGTGCTATTTGCCACAGTAATTACTTTAATACTTATACCTTGCCAATACGTAGCATTAGAAGACGCTAAGCGCCTTACCCGTAAGCTACTTGGTAAATCGCAGCCTATAAGTGTTCAACCGACACCCACTGCCAAATAATTACAGTTTCTCTCCCAACCATTAAAGCTCGGCCTAATACGCCGAGCTTTTTATTGCCTAAATATTGCACTGCATTATTAATAGTTTTTATAAAGTGTTTCAAATAAATTATGGGTAATTATTTTAATTATATCAGCGTATTATGCGCCCTCAATTTAAAGCATCGCTAACGCATTATAATTTTATTGCTTAGCATTAAGCTCACACCGCAATGGTTTTGAGCCGCTTGTCAGTTAAGTGCCCTCCACTTAGCTCTAATAACGAGGGCGTGTTGACCTTTGGCGTTTGAATTTGCAGCAGTATGTTTGGTTTTTAGGCAAGGCAGAGCCTATGAAGTGTGGTTACTCCCCATAAATGGGCGATAACGTAGCATAAATGCCAAACATACGCTGCCCTTTGGGTTCTGCCTAGGGGCGATAAACTCTTTGTTGCCTACATGGATGTAGGTAAGGGGCGTGAGCAGGACGCGGAAGCTTTGCTCGGTTTTTACTTATTCTTACAGGGATGTAAGTCATTAGAATAACGCAGGAGCAGTTATCGAGCCCACTAGGTTACAAACCTCGCGCCGCGATTT
>NZ_AUTO01000366.1:0-7630 GCF_000498055.1 Pseudoalteromonas sp. TB51 | reverse complement strand
TGTGAGAGTTCAAGTCTCTCCTTCCGCACCATGTTCTCGATAAGAACTAAAATAATCAGCTAATTCTTTGTTGGGATATCGCCAAGCGGTAAGGCACCAGGTTTTGATCCTGGCATTCCCAGGTTCAAATCCTGGTATCCCAGCCAATTTCTTCTACCAAAGAAATTGCTATAAAGAATGACCATATGCGGGAGTATCGGAATTAGCAGTTGTCTTGAATTAGACGCTGGATTTAGGTTCCAATACATTAACACCTGTGTATCTTAAATGCGGGAGTGGCGGAATTGGTAGACGCGCTGGATTTAGGTTCCAGTATCTTAGGATGTGAGAGTTCAAGTCTCTCCTTCCGCACCATGTTCTTATCTAGAACTAAAACTATTCCAAATTTAGCGTTGGGATATCGCCAAGCGGTAAGGCACCAGGTTTTGATCCTGGCATTCCCAGGTTCAAATCCTGGTATCCCAGCCAATTTCTATATTATCCTGTACTCTTCCTCATTAGCATATTTGTGTATAAACTCATTAATGTTTACTGGCTTGCTAAAATAATACCCTTGCAAATAATCACAATCCATTAGCGTTAATGTTTGTTTAAGATCGTTATCTTCTATTCCCTCTGCCACCACTTTACAATTAAGTCGCGTCGCTAAAAACAATGTCGATTCAACAATCGCGTAATCTGCTATTTGAGTCAGCATGTCTTTTATAAATGATTGATCTATTTTTATTTGGCTTATTGGTAATTCTCGCAGTAATACCAAAGAAGAAAAGCCAGTACCAAAATCATCTACACTAAATTCAAACCCTCTGCTATTTAGTTTTTGCATCATTGTGCGGGCGGCTTCTAGGTTTGTCATCATGGCGCATTCGGTTATTTCAAAAATAATTGCGTCGCTTAGCGTTGGGTCATGCTTTACTAGTTCTTCAACAAAATCATAAAACTCCGGGCTTTCTAAATCTTTAGTAGAAAGGTTTACATGCAACGAACCTATAAACCCAGCTGCTTTTAACTCCTTTAAGTGCTTTATTGTTTCTAGTAGCACCCATTTAGAAATATTTAATATCAACCCACTTTGCTCAGCAATGCCAATAAATACCTCTGGACTAATAAATGAGCCATCACTTTGCGGCCAGCGTATTAACGCTTCTGCTCCATGTACTTCATCGGCTCTGGCATCAAAAATAGGCTGTAAATAAAGCTCAAATTCGTGTTTTTTAATAGCCTGCTTAATACGTGAGGTCATATTTGAAAGCTCATTTGCTCGGGTGCTCAGCGCCTCAAAGTAATGTACATACAGTTGCTGTGTGTCTTTAGCCTCATGCAGTGCTAAGTCTGCTTGCTTTAATAGCTCATTAGCGTGCGACGAGTGATTCGCAAAGGTTGTTATTCCCACAGTCACGTGTACACGTAAGCTATGCTCGTAAATATGAAATGGGTGTTTAGTTGATTTTTTTATTGCTTCAATACATAAATTAAGTGCCTCATTGGCTGAGTTATCAACAATAAGTGCAAATTCATCGCCGCCTAAACGGTACAGCTTGGCTATTCCCACAATATTATGGCTGAGTGTTTTTGAAAAAATGCTTAACAACATATCCCCTACTTTATTGCCGTATGAGTCATTAATCGATTTAAAGCGGTTTAAATCTATAAGCATTAAATAAAACGAAGGCTCGTATTTAACTTGTTTGTTAAGCACCTGAAAAAACTTTTTTCGATTAGGGAGGCCAGTTAAGCTGTCGTTTTCGGCAAGGGTTCGTTGACGTTTTGCAAAGCGGTGTATTTTTAAAATACTTTTATAACTAAGCTGAATAACTAAATAAACAAAAGCGCCCCCGCCAAATAAAATTAGCGATACGCTCATAGCAATAAATCCGGCTATATCGTTATTTACAAAATAATAAAGTACATACCAATAGCCCACTATAAAGCTAAAAATAAGCGCCAGTAGCAAAATCCACGAAACACGGTTAGTTTTTTTACAAATTTTTATTGTTGGCACAATGCTCAGCGTTAGTAGCAAAGCGCCGACAATGAGTATAAAAATAAAAAAATTATCCACAAACACACAACTTTTAATTGGTTAGTAGTTTGAGTATGGCAAAAAAACGCAATAACGGAATAAATTAATAGTGACAACTATGCAGTTGCCCAAGTGGCATAAGAAAGGGAGTGACTGGCTGTGCATTTATTAATTTAGCCAATCACTTAAGTATATTTAATTAAACTCCCCACTAATGGCGTATTTTAATACCCAGTTTTTTAAAGGACCGGTATTGTTAGCCATTTTTAAAAACTGGCTGCGTGCCCATTTTAGTGGCGTAATTTGATTAGAAAAACCAAAGTAACACGCATCCATCATGCTCATCATTAATAGGTTGGCTTTACGGCGGCTTCGCTCGTATTCTTTTAGTTTTAGCGGACAACCTATATCATCAGCATCTTCAAGTGCCTGTGCGAGTGCTACCACATCTTGAAAGCCTAAATTAACGCCTTGCCCGGCCAATGGGTTAATTGTGTGAGCCGCATCGCCCACTAACACCAAACGCCCATTAGAGTAATTATTTGCATGCTGACGGGTAAGCGGAAATACCGCATGGTTTTGCACCTCAAAATCCCCTGCAAGAAGCGTAAACTTATTTAAAACATGCGCTTTAATTTGCTCAGCCGTTAACCCTTTAAAGTTTTGTAAGGTATTAGCGCTGTCGTACCAAATTAAATTAGCGTATGGCGCCTGCATAGGTAAAAAGGCTAACGGGCCTGTAGGGGTAAATTGTTGCCACGTTTTTACTTGCTGCGGCGCATCTAGCTTTATTAGTACGCCCATGCAGTGCTGCTGATACTGCCACCCTGTTACACCAATATTTGCCTTTGCTCGTAGCTGCGATTGCCCGCCATCGGCCGCAATAACTAAGTCAGCAGTGTAACGGGTATCGCCATAAATGAGGGTGATTGACGTTGTGTCTTGCTCAATAGCACTTAAAGGTGCTGATTGTTCAATAACCTCAATATTATAATGTGCAAACTGCTGCCAAAGGCTTGCTTGTATTAAATTGTTTTCAATTAAATGACCTAAGTGCGAAGTATTAATATCGGCGCAATCAAATAATAGGTTGTCGCCACCGCGCTCAAATGCTTCTAACTGCGTGTAAGGTGCTAATCGATTTTCCCTTAAAATAGGCATAGCCCCTAGCTCGTCCAGCAGGTTTTCTGAAAAACGGTTAATAGCCGATACCCGTATATCTACCTGATCACTTGCTAAAATGGCGTCGGCGTTAATCAGTTTTTTTTCTATTATTTGTACTGATTTTCCTTGCTGTGCAAGCTTTATGGCCATGGCCGCACCGACCATCCCTGCGCCTACAACAATCACTTTGTTTTGAGTCATGTTTTTCATCATTTGGTTAATACGTGAAACTGTTTTGATTGTACCGTAACTCGCCGCATTAGTGCGAGAGTATATAACTATCACGCTATTAAACTGCCTGTGTATTGATTTGAGATCACAAACATGAAAACTATACTTGGATCTGGGCGGGTATCCAGCTAAAATACGCGTCCTTTAAGTGAGCAACCTTGCTCCTTAATCCCGTTTTAAGCACATTTTTGTGCCACTACCGAATTGAACACGAGGCTATATTTCAATGAGCAAAAAGCTGCATATCAAAACTTGGGGTTGTCAGATGAACGAGTACGACTCTCAGAAGATGGCTGATCTTTTAGATGCAACCAACGGCTACCAGCTAACGGAAGAAGCAGCAGACGCCGACGTTATTTTACTTAACACCTGTTCAATTCGTGAAAAAGCGCAAGAAAAAGTATTTCACCAATTAGGTCGCTGGAAGTTATTAAAAGACGACAAGCCAGATTTAATTATTGGTGTAGGTGGTTGTGTTGCCTCACAAGAAGGTGACTCTATTCGCCAGCGTGCACCGTTTGTTGATGTTATTTTTGGCCCACAAACATTGCACCGTTTACCAGAAATGATTAAACAAGTGCAAGGCGACAAAGGCTCATCGGTGGTTGATATTTCGTTCCCAGAAATTGAAAAGTTTGACCGATTACCAGAGCCAAAAGCTGAAGGCCCGTCTGCATTTGTATCAATAATGGAAGGTTGTTCTAAGTACTGTACTTTTTGTGTTGTACCTTACACCCGTGGTGAAGAAGTTAGCCGCCCATTAGATGACGTATTATTAGAAGTTGCGCAACTTGCTGAGCAAGGCGTACGTGAAGTAAACCTACTTGGTCAAAACGTAAACGCATACCGCGGTGAAACACACGATGGCGAAATTTGTTACTTCTCAGATTTAATCCGTTACGTAGCAGCGATTGATGGCATTGACCGTATTCGTTACACCACCTCGCACCCGGTAGAGTTTACGCCAGATATTATTGATGCGTACGCTGATGTACCAGAGCTTGTTGATCACTTACACCTACCTGTGCAAAGTGGTTCAGACCGTATTCTTAATTTAATGAAACGCGGCCATACAGCGCTTGAGTACAAATCAACAATACGTAAGCTGCGTAAAATTCGCCCTAACTTAAGCATGTCGTCAGACTTCATTATTGGTTTCCCAGGTGAAAGCAAAACAGACTTTGAAGCCACTATGAACCTGATTAACGACATTGGCTTTGATATGAGCTTTAGCTTTATTTACAGTGCGCGTCCAGGTACGCCTGCCGCCGACTTACCTGATGACGTATCAGAGCAAGAGAAAAAAGAGCGCTTATACCTACTACAAAACCGTATTACACAAATGGCACAACAAATTAGCCGCCAAATGTTTGATACAGAGCAACGTATCTTAGTTGAGGGGCCTTCTAAAAAGAACCCAATGGAATTACGTGGCCGCACCGAAAACAACCGTGTAGTTAACTTTGTTGGCCCACACACAGTGATCGGCCAGTTTGTTGATGTACGTATTACCGAAGCGTTACCAAACTCTTTACGTGGCGATTTAATTCGTACAGAATCAGAAATGAACTTACGTCGTGATATTGCTCCTTCAGCTATTTTAACAAAAGCTGCAAGCGTTGAGCCAAAAATCGATACAACCAACGAAATTGGCGTAGCTACTTTCGTACCGTAGTTGTATAAATTCATTGCGCCAGTAACCCTTACTGGCGCACCCGAATAGGAAGTAATTTTGAGTAATCAGTTAAAAACATTAGAGATTTATTTAGAACCTGCCGACAACAAACGCCTTTCTTCTTTATGTGGCCCGTTTGACGAAAACATCAAACAAATTGAACGCCGCCTAGGTGTTGAAATAATCCACCGCGACAACTTTTTTAAAGTAACAGGTAAACTTCACTCAAGTGCCGCGGCCGTAGACATTTTAAAAAACCTTTATGTTGATACTCAACCTGTTCGTGGCGAAATTGGTGAAATAGAGCCCGACAACGTACATTTAGCCATTACCGAATCAAAAGCCCTAGAACAAGAAGTGCCGCAAAGTGCGTACGGCAAAGAAATGTTTATTAAAACCCGCCGTGGCGTAATTAAACCGCGTAATGACAACCAAGGTTTGTATGTTGCTAATATTTTGCATCACGACATTACCTTTGGGATTGGCCCTGCCGGTACAGGTAAAACCTACCTAGCAGTTGCAGCCGCAGTAGATGCTCTAGAGCGCCAAGAAATACGTCGTATATTACTTACCCGCCCAGCGGTAGAAGCCGGTGAAAAACTGGGCTTTTTACCAGGCGATTTAAGCCAAAAGGTAGACCCATACCTACGCCCTCTTTACGATGCGCTATTTGAAATGCTTGGCTTTGAAAAAGTAGAAAAACTTATTGAAAAACACATTATTGAAATTGCCCCACTCGCTTACATGCGTGGCCGTACACTAAATGATGCGTTTATTATTTTAGATGAAAGCCAAAATACCACCGCCGAGCAAATGAAAATGTTTTTAACCCGTATAGGCTTTAACTCTAAAGCAGTAATAACGGGCGATATAACACAAGTTGATTTACCACGCGGTGCGCGCTCAGGCCTTCGCCATGCAATAGAAGTACTTAGCGATGTTGAAGAAATTAGCTTTAACTTTTTCCAATCGCACGACATTGTTCGCCACCCTGTTGTTGGCCGTATTGTCGAAGCCTACGAGCGCAATGACGAAAGCGAGCGACTAAAGCGTATAGAAAAACAAAAAGCCAAAGAGCAACTTGCCGCTCAACAGCCGCCTTCAACTAAAGAGTAATACCGTGAGCACCGAATTAGATTTACAAATAGCGTGTGAGTTTGACAACCTCCCAAGCGAAGAACAATTTGCACTGTGGGCCGATAAAGCCCTGAGCAAGTTTCGTGATGAGTCTGAGCTGAGCATCGTTATAAGCGATGAAGCCCAATCACAACAATTAAACAACGACTACCGTGGTAAAAATAAACCAACCAACGTGTTGTCGTTCGAATTTGAAGCACCGCCAGGCATTGATTTGCCATTAGTAGGTGATTTAATAATTTGCCCAGCCATTGTATTGGCCGAAGCAATCGAGCAAGAAAAGTCATTTCATGACCACTTTGCCCATATGGTTATTCATGGATGCTTGCATTTACTTGGATTTGACCATATAAAGAGTGAAGACGCTTTTGAGATGGAAAGCATAGAAAAGCAATTACTTGCAGAGCTAAACATAGCTGACCCATACCGGGACGAAATTTAAATTAACGGAGCATTTAGACGCAATGAGCGACGATAACTCGCAATCTAGCCAGGGTTCTTCTGGCAAAACGTGGATGGGCCGCATAGCCCAAATGTTGCAAGGGGAACCCCAGAATAGAGAAGAGCTGGTTGAAGTAATTGCCGACGCGCAAGAGCGTGACGTAATCGACCCAGAAACCAAAGAAATGATCGAAGGTGTGCTTGGTGTATCCAAGCTTAAAGTGCGCGATATAATGATCCCGCGCTCACAAATGGTCACACTTGAGGTCGACAGCCCCCTTGAAGATTTGATCCCCATGATGGTCGACTCCACCCACTCGCGTTTTCCGGTGGTGTGTGAAGACAAAGACCACGTTGAAGGTATTTTGCTCGCAAAAGACTTGCTGCCGCTTATTCTAAATAAAGATGAGCACCTACCCTCACTGCGCGAATATTTACGCCCAGCCATGGTAGTGCCAGAAAGCAAGCGCGTAGACACCCTACTAAATGAATTTCGTCAACAACGCTACCACATGGCTATCGTCATTGACGAATACGGCGGTGTATCGGGCCTTGTCACCATTGAAGATATTCTTGAAATAATTGTCGGCGAAATCGAAGATGAACACGACGAAGAAGAAGATCAACAAGATATTCGCCAACTTGCTAAGCATGTATACGTAGTACAAGCGCTCACTCCTGTAGATGACTTTAACGAGTACTTTAAAACAGGTTACAGCACCGATGAAGCCGATACCATTGGCGGTACGGTACTACACGCATTTGGCCATATGCCAAGTCGCGGCGAAACAATTGAAATAGACGACTATCAGTTTAAAGTAACTAATTCTGATAACCGTCGTATTTTACAACTGCAAGTCACCGTTCCTAAGGTTGATGAAAACGACAGTGAAGAAACTACTAACTAAACTCACCCTGTTAGTAAAAGATAAAAAAGCATGGCTCGCACTGGTTGCGGG
>NZ_AUTO01000365.1:0-2423 GCF_000498055.1 Pseudoalteromonas sp. TB51 | reverse complement strand
CTGGTAAAATAGTCGCAGGGTGCAATACTTTTGCGCCAAATGTCGCCATTTCTGCGGCTTCATCAAAGCTTAAACGGGCAATTGGCGTTGCCTTAGCGCATAAACGCGGGTCGGTGCTAAAAATACCCACTACATCGGTCCAAATGTGTACACTTTTAGCGTTGATAGCCTCTGCTAATAACGCCGCACTGTAGTCAGAGCCACCACGACCAAGCGTTGTGGTTTGGCCAAATTCATCACTACCAATAAACCCTTGTGTAACTATTACTTGCTCATCTAATAACGGAATTAACAGATCTTTAGCCGCTTGTGCAGTGGCNTGGCCGCAACATCGGGCGTTGCTTTACCAAATTGGCTGTCGGTTTTAAGCACTTTTCGCACATCAAACCTATCTGCATTTAAGCCTTTTAAGCGCAGCACTTGAGCAAATAAATAAGACGATAAACGCTCGCCAAAGCTAAGCAGCTCATCGTGTTGTTGATCAGTGGTGAGTGTTTCAAGGGCTAACGTTTGAAATGCTTTCAACGTCTCGTTAAAACCCACCGCTAAATCGGCATCAAGCGACAGCTCATCTAAAATAGCCTGTTGAATAGCCAATACGCCATCGATGTGTTCTTGGCGCTGCTCTTTACTAAGGTCGGGTTTGCACAGTGCAACTAAGTGGTTAGTTACGCCGGCACTGGCGCTCACAGCTACAATACGTACGCTTTTATCTGCAACAATAATTTCGCTGCAGCGACTCATCGCTTCAAAGTTTGCAACACTAGTTCCGCCAAATTTGGCAACGATGTAATCTGATTTTGCGCCTGATACTGTTTGTGGCACTGATTGGGTAGTCATTTCGTCTCCTTTCGCGGTATCCAAACCGCTAAAAAACAAGAAGAACTTGGCAAAGGAATGCAAATAAGATGTGTCCGCTGCCAGAAGCTCTCCACCTAAGTTGGTGACAGTTTTGGGGATTCAGCCCCATAAACCGAAAAACACGGTTGACGTAACCTTGTTTTCCTCGGCGAGTACTCCCCTCTTTAATGGTTATGGGCGTTCGTCACCTACCATTAAATACCTAAGTATCGCACCTCTTCTGAATGTTGTATTAACCTGTGGCTAATAAAACAAAACCCCACTATGTAGCGGGGCTTTGAAAGTTATCGTTTAGACGTCTAGCTGTCAAGGTGTTTTAGTTAATATAACGCGAATAATCACGGCTAGCGCATTTTAATCCCAGACTCTAACAGGGTTGAGCGGTAATCATCGTCTAGCCCTGCCATTTTCTTTTTCCTCGCCATACTAGCTGACTTAGATGTATCTTGTTTAAAAAGCGCCATGGCTATCTTTCGCATTACATTAAACATTAATGGCCCTTGAAGTTTGCGTATTCTCGATTCATCTTCTCTGAAGTTCATATCAAGCATCCAATGCATGCTTTCAACCTGCCAGTGACTGCGTACCGCATTGAGTGCTTGCGCTGCATTTAAGTCTAATGAACTTATATACCAGCGTGTTTCAGTGGTATCCGACCCTGCCGACTTATCATGAACTTCAGCCCTGACCTTAATAATACTCGTTAAGCCAGGCCAACGATAATCCTTGCCTAACCAGCTTTTATCTATAAGTAACTGCTGGCATGTACGTGTTTCAACACGCCCATGTCCTGAGCTTATTTCGGTATATTCATCACAATTATGCTGAGTTAACCTTTCACGCTCGCACTTGTGCCACCACGCTTCTAGTTCCTTTTGCATGCCTGAATGATTACCTTTAAGTGCAAGAATATAATCTGCTTTTTGTTGGATGATTTGTTTTGCTATTTCTTGTTGGCATCCCATCGCATCTAACGTAATGATACTGTTTTCAATATCGAGCAGGGTGAGTAATTCTGGTATTGCGGTGATTTCATTTGTTTTATTATCAACAGCCGTCTGCCCAAGCACTAACTGGTGTTGGCAACTCCATGCACTGACCGTGTGTAAGGCACTTTTTCTGTCTTTTGTGGTAAATGAACGTCGTGCGGTTTTGCCATCGATAGCGATGATATCTGCACCTGTGGTTTCAATCAGTGATGATATCCAAGATTGAAATGCCCTTTCTATTTCATTTGCTTTTAACCGACACATGACGCGAGCAATCGTGTCATGTTTTGGAATTCCTGCGTTGAACGTACCGTATTTTTTTAACCAATCAAGCTTTAGGTGCCCAAAGTCTTCAATATCTTCCCATCCTTCTGCACCAGAGAGTACAGCGCTAATAGCAAGGAGAAGAATATCGATAAGTTCATGCTTTTTACAACGTTCAATGCGAGGATCTGTAATTGAATTAAAATGTTTCAGAAAAGTAGTGCTCATATTTATGCGACCAAGTAATTATTATGCCTTGATCTGATCACTACTTGCTCTATAAGTTCAATTTATAATGATCTTGCCGTG
>NZ_AUTO01000364.1:0-14101 GCF_000498055.1 Pseudoalteromonas sp. TB51 | reverse complement strand
AAGCCACGCCAACCCTATTAGTGCTCACACGGCCTACGAGCTGGGGTTAGTCACAGAGCTTACAGACAATACCGAACAGGCCACACAGCGCATGTTAAATATATTACGTGAACGCTCCCCCGATACACTGGCAGCGATAAAGCGCGTTACTCAACAAAGCTACACAACAAACCAACGACAAATTTTAGCTAAAGAAACGTTTAGCCAAATTCGCTTGTTACTCAATCCTAATACTAAAAAAGCAATTGCCAAAGCAAAAGGGAAAACAGATATAAGCTATGCAAATTCAAAACGCTGGTAAGACTAAATTAGCATTTAATAATAGTGCGTATTTGCTAACGTTAATTTCTTTCTATATTAATGAGCCATTATCATGAAGTACTTGCTTAGCAGTGCAATTATTTTACTGTGCTTAGGGTGTGCTAAATTAATAATGCACTTAATTGGTGGCAGCTTTCCTGCACCGCTCCTTGGCATGGTTATTTTACTGAGTTTATTACTGTTAGGTGTAGTGAAAGAGCACCATATTAAACCCTCGGCCTCCCCTATTTTAAATATTATGCCAATATTTTTTATACCCGCGGGGGTAGGATTTATCGAGCACATTGCACTTATTAAGCTGCATTGGCCCTATTTGGTTTTGGTTATTTTGCTAGTCCCTGCCAGTACGCTTTTACTGGTAAGCAGCGTTGTTGGCTATGTTAAAGGTAAAAATAACAATGACTGAGCTGCACCTTACGCTATGGTACTTAACAACTCCCGCTATTATTTTGCTGTTTTTATTATTAAGAGCGTTTAATAAACACTGGCAGCACAGCATAGTAAAGTCGCTCACCAACCCAGTGTTTTTAAGTATTGCGATTATTGCCTTAGTGCTTGTTAATTTAAAATTACCTTATGCTGATTTTTCTAGGCATAGCCAACTACTTAGTTGGCTATTAGAGCCTGCTATAGTGGCACTGGCCTTACCTTTGTATCAGCAGTTTATACATGTAAGAAAAAATCTACTGTTAATAGTAAGCACCTGTAGCTTAGGTATTATTAACGCCACTGTGGTGGCTTTTATTTTAAGTATTTTGTTTGATGTACCCGCCAATTTAAGCGCCTCCGTAGCTGCATTAAGTGTAACTACGCCTATTTCATTAATAGTTACTGAGTCTTTAGGGGGGATTAGCTCTCTTGCCGCAGCATTAGTTATATTTATTGGCTTACTAGGTGCACTCTTTGGGTTAATGCTCATTAAGTGGGTAGGTGTTAATAACCAGCAAGCTCAAGGAATAGCAATGGGAACTGCGTGCCATGCTATAGGCACCGCAGCAGCACTGGACGAGCACCCAAAAATAGGCGCGTTTTCCTCGGTTGCTATGGCTTTAAGCGCATTATTAACCGCCATAATAGTCCCCGTGCTATATCCTTTTTTAGTCAACACTTTGCTATAGTTAGCAAAAAATAATTACGCAATATAAAGAGCCCACTATGATCAGTTCTGAAATAGAACAATTTGAAAAATACTACACCATGCTCACTGAGTATTTAGTTACCTACAGCATGCAAATTGTGGGTGCCGTTTTTATTCTTATACTGGGTTTGTGGGTGGCTAAAAAACTCTCAAATTTAGTCGCTAAATTGATGGCTCGTCACAATGTCGATATCACGCTTACCAGCTTTGTCAGTAACGTGGTAAAAGTATTGCTTATTGTGATGGTTGTAGTGATAGCGCTTGGCAAAATAGGCATTAGTGTTACCCCCTTTGTAGCGGCTATAGGTGCTGCTTCTCTAGGTGCGGGTTTGGCCTTACAAGGAATGCTTTCAAACTATGGCGCTGGCCTTGCTATTATTGCCACGCGCCCTTTTGTGGTAGGCGATACCATTGAAGTAAAAGGGGTCAGCGGCCAAGTAAAAACAATTGAGCTGGGTTACACCATTTTAATTGATGAAGAAAAGGTAGAAATCACTATTCCTAACAAGCACATAGTGGGTGAAATTATCCACAACTCGTTTAGCTACTCGTTAGTTAAAGGAGAAATAGACATAGCCTATACTGCCTGCGCTGATACCGCTGTTAGCCTTATTGAAGAAGTATTAAAGGCTCATGATCAGGTGGCTCAAAACCCTATTTCTCAAGTGGGCATAGAGCGCTTTGCCGATAGCGGCGTAACCATTAGTTATCGCTATTGGGTGCCTACAACCAAAATAATAGAAACCAAACTTGCTATTAACGCAGGCGTTTATAAAGCCATTAATAGCGCTGAGATAGAAATACCCTTTCCGCAGCGGGTGGTTACTATTAAAGAACGCGACCTTTCTTAATAAAAAACAAAGCCGCTTAATGCGGCTTTGTTGTTTTTTAGCTTAAAGCAGTAATAAACTGCCTAACCCTAAAAAGGTCACAAACCCAACTATATCGGTAACCGTGGTTAATATTACCGAGCCAGAAAGCGCAGGGTCTATTTTCATTTTGTCTAAAATAGACGGTATAACAACCCCAGCTAACGACGCAGCAACTAAGTTAAGCAATATAGCAACGGTAATTGTAATGCTTAGCATTATGTCGCTAAACCAAACAAAGGTGAGCGCGCCAATCACTAATGCCCACACTAAGCCGTTCACCGCCCCCACCCGTAGCTCCTTTTTTAAAAGTGCATTGCGGTTAGAGTCGGTTACCTGGCCAAGCGCTAAACCGCGCACTATTACCGTTAAAGTTTGACTCCCGGCGATTCCGCCCATAGAGGCCACCACAGGCATAAGTACCGCCAGTGCCACAACCTGCTCTATTGTTGCGCCAAATAAGCCAATAAACCAAGATGCTAAAAACGCAGTGGCTAAATTTATACCCAGCCAAATTCCCCGGTTTTTAGCACTCTTTCTTACACTGGCAAACAGGTCTTCGTCTTCGCGTAAACCACCAGCTTTGGCCGCAGCTTCGTCGGCAATTTCTTGGCGTAGTTCGTATGCCGAGCTAATGGTTAAACGCCCGACTAATTTGTTATCGGTATTAACCACCGGCATGGCCATTTTTTCACTGTGAATAACCACTTCTGCCGCTTCGTATAAATCATCATCAGCATGCAATGATGAAAAATCATAGTTTGCCAGCGCCAATAGGTTATCGCCTTCATCGGCTTTTATTAAATCATTTACTGCAAGTTCACCTATTAGGCTGCCTTGGCGGCTAACTAAATACACAACTTCGCTGTATTGCGGCAAACCTTTGTGCAGTAATTTTTTAACACCTGCAATTGTTGCTTTTTCAGTTATTTTTAGAAAGTCGAAACCAACCCAGTGACCTAATTGCTCAGGCGGATACTGCTGAGCAAGATCGTATTGTTTCGTTTGTGCTTCATCGAGTTGCTTTTTAGCATAATCAACAAAGCGCTCAGGAATAACCTCTTCAAGCTCAAGTAATTCTTCAACATTCACTTCATCTAATAGCGCGTATGCCTCGCTATCATCTAAGGTTTGTAGTAACCATAAGCAGCTGTCATCACTCAGGGTGACAAATATTTCATGCTGCGTGTCTTTATCTAATAACTGCCAAATTTCTAGACGCTGTTCTTTTGGGATGGCCTCAAAAAGTAGCGATAGGT
Source organism: Pseudoalteromonas sp. TB51 (assembly GCF_000498055.1). Taxonomy (NCBI): domain Bacteria; kingdom Pseudomonadati; phylum Pseudomonadota; class Gammaproteobacteria; order Alteromonadales; family Pseudoalteromonadaceae; genus Pseudoalteromonas; species Pseudoalteromonas sp. TB51. Next base: position 10,514 of record NZ_AUTO01000364.1, on the reverse strand, counting down.
GCTCAGTAGATAAATTAAGCTGTGCATCGGCTAAAAGCTGGCTTTTTTGCGTGTGTGTTTCGCATTGTAATAAATCGTTTATTAGCTGCGGTAGTTGGTCGACTGGATACTCAATCATCTTGAAACCTTAAATTTTAAAATGCACATTGCTTATAGTTTACTTGAACAATAAAAAATTGCAGAAAAAACCTAAACTTATTAAGACGCTTTAAGCTTTGATGGTTGAAACTGCGCTCATTATTTTTGCGCATTGTAGGGGTAAAAACACCAGCGATACTACTGTTTATTTTAAAAATTAAAAAAGAAATTATTGCCCTTATTTTTAACCAAAAAAAAGCCCATAACGCTAAGCTGTTATGGGCAAAGTCACACAATGAAAAAGGGGAATTAAAATCTATCGGTTAAGTTACGTATTAGGTCAGAGTCCACAAACTGCGTGACCATTGCAGCACCCCATGCATATGCACGTTGTATTGGGTAGCCTTTAAATATCCAGCGTTTACGAACATGGTTAAAACGCTGCAAATACTGCTGCTTAGCACGCGGCAAAGGTGTACTACTTAGCTTATCCCACGCTTTATATACGCCCGACATGTCAGAGCCGCGCATAAAACGTTGCAACCAACGCGAAAAGCGCGAAAAGCTAATGGTTGACTGAAAATCAATGATATAAGGCTTGCCATCGCTACCACATAATATATTGCCCATATTACGTAAATCTAAATGCACAATGCCTAGGCGGTGCATTTTTGCAACTTGGCGTTCAAGCTCAATAAAAAATTCAACAGGCAACGTCTCACCCTGGTGTATTAAGCTTCTAAGCGGCGTGCCTTCTATGTAGTCATACGCCACCGCTATCGGCGATAAACGACTAAACCGATTAGCAACTGCATCAAGCTGTGCTAAGCGGCTCAACCCTTTAAATTCTTGATTTACAGAAAGCTTGGCAAAGGTTTTACGAATAAACCACGGGCTTTGGCTAAAGTCTTTTACTATTAAGTCGAACGTATCATCTTTGTACCTGTATACAATTGCGTTCGCAAAACGCCCTTTATGAACAACACTTAAATACTGTTGCATAAATACATGCTCAGGAAACTGCTGCTGTAATTGTGATAACAACTTATTTTCAATCATAACAAACCTAACAAGATGATAACTTTAATTGCCTAGGCAACTATATTAGCAAAGTTGGATTTGCCGCACAATTAGATCTAGTACTTAGCAGGCTAAGTTTTTATTGAAACAGTATCGCTAAAATGTTGATAATCTTTTTTAGAGATTTATGAGGGTGTATCTAGGTTGTTTATTGCTCGGTTTAGTAAGTCCATAACGCTGTGTTTTTCATTTTCAGAAAAGCCGCTAAGTGCTTTTTCGTACACTTGATTTACTAAGGGCATTATTTGCGGATAAAGCGCTTTGCCCTTATCACTTAAACTTAAAAGTGTAGAGCGTTTATCAAACTCACATTGTGTTTTTTCAATTAAGTCTTTTTCTTCTAAACGCTTTAACAAACGGCTCATCGCCCCTTTATCGTACACCATATGATCGCTCAGTCCGGCTAATGTGTTTACTGAGCCACGCGCTAATAGCACTACCACAATATATTGCGCAGAGGTTAAGTCCATACAATCGAGTTGGGCATCAATGTGTGTAGCAATTTTTGAACGTAAAAACGATATCAACCGGCCTAGGTCTTGCTCTGCTACGAGCATTTCGGGGTCGGCGTTTTGTACTGAAGGCATACTTTGTTGCATATAAGGGTTACTCTGTTTATTCAAAATGCGTGTAATAGACTACACATAATTAATAAAATTCCCTAGGGTTAGCGTACTTTCAAAAATAAAAATTTGTTCTAGCTAGGGTCTGACATGTTTGGCGTTAATACTGCGTTATCGCCTATGCCTTTACAGCAACCTTAAAATATAAGCACAGCTTTACCAAGTAAAGGTACCTTGCTAAAAATTCAACCTCAAAAAGCAAACAGGCCCTAAACTATTTTGTATTTAAAATAAAAAGCCGCAACATAAGTTGCGGCTAGTAGTGGTTTATGTAATGCCGTTTTAAATTTTAAACCTTAAACTGCCCTATTAATTGTCCTAAGTTTTCACCGCGCCCTGCTAAATGCTGGCTAACCTCAGAGGTGGCCTTACTTGCTTGGGTTAGTTCATTAACAATTTCTTGAATGGCAAACACATTACGGTTTATCTCTTCTGTCACTGAGCTTTGCTCTGTTGCAGCGGTTGCAATTTGCGTACTCATGTCGTTAATGGTGGTAACCGACGTAGTCACAGCACCTAAACTTTGCGATATATCTCGCGATGACTCAACTGAGCGATTACAACTTGCTTGGCTCGCCTGCATGGCATTTACCGCGGCGCCTACTAAGTTATGTAATTCACTGAGCATTTCACTAATTTCATGGGTACTAAGTTGTGTACGACTCGCTAAGCTCCTTACTTCATCAGCCACCACGGCAAAACCCCGGCCTTGCTCGCCGGCACGTGCGGCTTCTATCGCGGCGTTAAGTGCAAGCAAATTAGTTTGCTCGGCAATGCCACCTATTACACTAAGTACACTGTCTATTTTTTTAGATTGCTCACTTAAAGAATTTACCTGATCAGCAGCTAGGTTAATTTCGCCCATAAGGTTGGAAACTTCACTTAGTGATATATCTACGCACTCTTGCGCTTTTGCCACTTCTAGCGTTGCCGTATGAGTAGACTCAGCAACTTGCGTGGTATTTTTAGCCACTTCGTGAGAGGTGGCCGACATTTCGGTAATCGCTGTAGCAACTAAATCTGTTTCGTGGTTATGATTAAGCAGTTTATTTTCAAACAGTTTTGTTTGCGAATTGATATCGCTTGAGGCATTTTTTACATCATTAGTAACATCAGCCACATTACTTATAATGCTTTGCAGCTTGCTAACAAACACATTAAACGATTCGCCCAACTGCCCTATTTCATCGTGCGTATGTATAGCTAGGCGTTTTGTTAAGTCGCCTTCACCTTTAGCAATATCATCTAAGCTTTGGCCCATTATTTGGATAGGTTTAACCATAGCGTTAGACGCTAAAAGTGCGCCCACTACGCTAACCACAACCCAAAATAAGGCAATCAATAACAAGGTGGTTATTTTTTCGCGAGTATGCGATTGCATAGTTTGTTTATAATTTGCAAGCTCTGTTTGTATATCATCCATATAGGCACCCGTACCAATCATCCAATCGGTACCTGGTATCATTACGGCATACCCTATTTTCTCTACTAACCCGTTGGTATTTGGCTTTTGAAAATGGTAATTAAATGCCCCGCCACCTTTACGTGCTTGCTCTAATAATCCAACAATTATTTTTTTACCATTTGGGTCTGTCATCCCTATTTTATTTTGCCCCTCAATAGCACTTCCTAACAGGGCATGGAACACGCTAACGCCACGTGTGTCGTAAATAAAAAAGTAACCGTCGTCACCAAAAGTAAGCTCCCTAAGGACATTTTTAACACTTTGTGTTGATCCGTTATCCAACTGATGGCGTACCAACTTGCTTGCTATTTCCACTTCAGTGGCAAGTAACGTGTGTTTGTCTTTAATGAGTTTAGATTTAATTGTTTCAAAATTTTGTTGCTGGTTTTGTGATTCTAAATAGTACGAGCTGGCCATTAAGCTAATTAATAACAAGCTCAACGGTAAAATAGCCAGTAATAAAAGTTTATTTCTCAAGCTTAAGTTACTCATTAAATCTCCACAAATAGGTATGCACGTTATCACTGTCTGCTTTGCAGTAATTAACGCAATAAAGTAAGCATTTAATATGTCACTATTTATATCAATTTATAAATAGCGCAGGGGGTTGCCAAGGGCTGGCAAGGTGGGCGCATTATAATTAGATTACAGCGCTTTAGATATACATTATTACTCGACATTAGTCGCAATTTCCTATCGAAAACACTGTGCAGTAAGGCATTTTCATTACCTTTTACTTAGTTAACACTCAAGCAATTCCACCACTATTCATCTCACATCAAGGTAGCCAGGCATTTTTATTTAACATATAATCATCACAATTCTAATAATAAATACTTATACAAAAAGCGGGACAATGTTCAACGTTAACTTAGGCTGTGGTTTTTAAAAATAATAATGAAGTACTTCTTATGTCTAACGTTGTTGATTTGTTTAAACGTGTGCGCTCAACCTGCTAACAAGAGCATTGCCTTTTATTACTCATCCCCCATGCCGCTGGCTGAAATGACCTTTTATTCACGGGTTGTTGTGCAGCCGCAAAGCATCACTCCACACGAACTTAATTGGCTTAAAGAGCGCAACATTAGCGTATACGCTTATTTAAGTGTGGGAGAATCGTTTACTGAAAATGAATCCTCAGTAGCAAAAAATCCACACTGGAATAGCCATATTGCTGATTTAACCGCTGAGCATTGGCAACAACACCTGCAAAAACAAGCACGTGAATTACAAAAACGAGGCTTTAACGGTTTATTTTTAGATACGCTCGACAGCTACCAGTTATTAAAACCCGATTACGATAAAGCGGCTCAACAAGTGGGGCTTGTGAATATAATCAAAGGTTTGTCGAGCACATTTAACAAACATTTAATTTTAAACAGAGGGTTTGAGCTACTGCCACAGCTTAACGATTACGCCTCTGATTTAGTTGCCGAGGGGCTATTTAGCCACTTTAATCCAGTAAATAACAGCTACAAACTTACCACTGAGAACGATCAAGCTTGGTTAAATGAAAAGCTTCATAAAGCACAATCACTGGGCTTTAACGTACAGGTAATTGATTACGCTAAACCACAGCAGCGCCTTGCGATGGCTGAGCAAATTATTGCCCAAGGTTATGCTCCTTGGGTTACTGATGGGCACCTTCAAACTTGGGGGACATCAAATATACAGCCAGTGCCTAGGCGCATACTTATTCCATACAACAGTAATGTAAAGCCACTTATATACACCACGGTTCACTTAAAGCTTGCCACAATGATTGAGTATTTAGGCTACATACCTGATTACATAGACATGGCTAACACGCCTTTACCTAAAGTAGATACCAGCCTCCATGCTGGCATTATCTCTTGGACGACGAGCGATCAATTTTATAATGCACAGGTTATTGAGTGGCTCGAAAGTAACTTAGGCGTGGTACCGCAACTGGTACTTGGCGAGCTCCCTCCTTCTAATAAGTTACTTGAAAGCTTAGGAGTAGAGCCTTTTAATTTGCCTTCAAATGGGCCTTATAAACTCGCAGCTATGGCATCTTGGCTCAAAGGTGAGTCAACCACTGCGCCCGCTATTGTAAAGCCCTATTTATTAACACTTGCAGAGAATGCGCAATCATTAATATCAATACACGCTGAAGATGGCACCACCCTAACCCAAGGAAGTAAAACTAAGTACGGCGCACTTATCGCGGCACCTTGGCTTATAGATACATTGCCTATGGAGGGCAGTAACTGGGTTGTAGACCCCAAAGCCGTGTTAACTAAGGCAATGGGGCTTGCACCTATACTTGCCCCAGATACAACTACATTAAGCGGTCGGCGTATGCTAACCCTTCATATTGATGGCGACGGCTTTACGAGCATTGCGCACTTTGCAGGTAAACCTTACGCAGCAGAAGTTGTGCGCGATGAAGTTATAAAAAAATACAAGCTACCACTGACCTCCTCAATTATCCAAGCCGATATTGAGCCCAACGGATTGCATGGCGCTGACAGCCCAAAGCTTGAAAAAATAGCCAAGGAAATTTTTGCGCTTCCTTATGTCGAAGTGGCATCACACACTTACAGCCATCCCTATTTTTGGACAGCCTTATCAGGTAGAAAAGAAATAAATAAAGACGACACCGACTACGGGTTTCATTTAGATGTACCCGGTTATGACGCCATCGATTTAAATAAAGAAATAACAGGCTCAATAAATTACATTAATGAGCGACTCGCACCAAAAAATAAAAAAACCGTGATGATGCTATGGTCAGGTGATGCAACCCCAGGCCCAAAAGCCCTCAAACTTGCGCGAGATGCCGGTGTAATTAACGTTAATGGAGGAAATACCAATGTAAATGCCGACAATCCAAGCTTGTCGCATATATCACCTATTGGCCGTCCTGAACGAGATTTGCTGTATCAAATATACGCGCCCATTTTAAACGAAAATGTTTACACCAATTTATGGCACGGCCCTTACTATGGTTTTAAACGCTTAGTAGAAACATTTGAAATAACCGAAAAACCATACAGGTTAAAGCCTTACACAATTTACTTTCATTTTTACTCTGGCGAAGTGCCAGCAGGGCTTGATGCGCTGCATTACAATATTGATTACGTATTAGCCAGAGAAAATACCCCGGTGCATTTAAGTCAATATGCACGCATTGCCAAAGATTTTTATTTTTCTGCGCTTGCTAAAAATACGCGTGGCGAATGGCTATTTAGTTCTAAATATATAAAAACGCTGCGCTTGCCTGCTATTTTTGATGTGCCCAATATGACTAACAGCCAGGGTATTTTAGGGGTAACCGCGCAAGGAAACTATATTCACGTGGGCGATGAAATAGCCACCATTAACTTTGATCATACAACGCCAGATAACCAACCTTATTTGCTCTCTGCTAATGTCGCGTTTAGTAATTGGCAGGTAAACGGCCCTGTCAGCTTTAAAGCGTGGATTGAGGCTAAAATTGAGCTTAAAAATGCTCGCAATTGTCAATTCATTTCGCATATGGGAAAGCGCTTTAGCGGAAAAACCTTTGGCAATACAACGCAGTTTACATTACCTGCTGGCGACTTTTATGGCTATTTAAACTGCGCAACAAGGGCTCAATAATGAATAACAAAAAGCGCCCTCACTTAGTATCAGTTAAAACCATTTTAATTATATTAGCAGTTAGTTGTTTTTCACTTTACGCGCTGTTTCCGCACACCTTATTTTTTGAAGATGACTCGCTATCGCAAGATTATACCTTTGAAAAAACCTACTTAAATGCCGCATTAAGTAGCGACCCTAATAATGAAAAACTACGCGCCAAAAAAATAGCCATTCACCTGGGCTTAAATGAGTATTCGCAAGCGACTAACGAGCTTGAAAAACTCCCTAAAAGCGATACAAAAACTGAATTAGAAATAAAACTTTTATACGCATTGTGGGTTGATAGTGGCGCAAATAAAGATGACCGTTTTGAAGAACTAACACTTAAACTTGCGGCATTTAAACACTGGGATAACCAGTTATTAAATATAGCTAAAGCCACAGGGCTCAATGCAAACGTAGCGCAATATTATGAGCAACACGCACAGCCATTATTAGCCGCTGATTTTTGGTTAGGCGTAGGTGAGCCTGGCAAAGCGCTCGCTATTTATAAAACCCACATTAATGCCGATGTAGCCCAAAAAGCCATTGAAACCGCACTGGGTGCTAACAATCCAAAACAAGCTTACACATGGTGGAAAAAATACGGTGATACCGCTAATACCGAGCGTACATTATATTTTGCAAGCTTAGCGGGTGATAATAAAGAAGCCTTAAAAGCAGTAGAAAAATTATTAAAAACTCAGCCTAATAACAGCGAATATTTAACCAAAGCCATGCATTTAAACTTAGCCAATGGCAATGCAAACGCAGCTGAACAATTAATCGCAAAGTTATTACTTAAAACACCCAATGATAAAGCGCTGAGGCTTTTAAATTGGAAAATTATGCGCTGGCAAAATAAGCCTAAACAGGCGCTTAAAGAATTTAAATGGTTAATGGCCCATAAAGCCGTTGATGTAGCTATGCTGACCGACAGCATTAATGATGCGAATGCCTTGTACTTATATCAAGATGCCAACGACATTTACGAATATAAAGCGCAAAACCGACAGCTTAAAGGAAACGGATTTGCAAATTGGATGCAAACCAACGAATTTATTGGTAACGCAAAACAAGAGCTTAATCATATTGAGCGCTATGAGCAAATAAACGGAAAAACACCTCTTTCACAATATTGGAAAGCCAAGGTGTTACACGATACCGGTAATTTAGCTGGACTGAGAGCTTTGTGGCCTCACTACGCAGGGCCAAAAAACGAAGAAGACTTACTCTGGCTTGCAAGAGCGCATTGGTTAAACGATGACTTTACAACCGCTTTGGCCATTTTAAAGCAAAAAGCACATAGTAACGATGATGAGTTTTGGGGCGCCCGCGTTGATATGGCTTTGCGTGTAAATGATAAAAAAGAAGAGCTGTACGCTTTAGAGCAATTAAAAAACATTAGCCCACTGAGTGTAGGTGATATGCTGCATTATCAGCAGCTAAAATTTGCCGACAACCCACAAGGGTTATTAAATTACCTATGGCAACAAACCGCACTCACTGATAGACAGTTAATCCAAATTACCTTATTAAGCACGCAAATTGGCGATGAAGAACACGTTACTCGTGCTCATCAGGCTCTTGAAAAACAACGTTATAATAAAGCGCTTTACCCTGCATGGTTAATATTATCAAACTGGTACCAAAATCAAAGTGACTTAAATTACGCATACACAACACTTAACCGCGCAGCAAAACTAAGTGAATACAATCCCGATGTGGTACTAGCGCAAGGCTGGCTTGCATTGCAAATGCACGACACCATTATGATTAAGCGTATTTTAGCTAACTACTCAAGCAATGAACCCAGCCGAGAGTGGGCACAATTACTGGCCAGTTTATCTATTCATCAAAAAGCCTTTAATAGTGCTTATTTTTATCTGCGCCAATTAGCCATTAGTAACCCTCGAGATTTAACCACTTTAGTAAATTTAGCCGATGTTATGAACCAGTTAGGCTACTACGCTAATGCCAGCGAACTTAAACATTACTTATTAAACCATTTACCAAAAGACAAATACGCATACCGAGGTTTAATGATCCAATGGGCCGGCGCAATGGCCGTGCCCCACTTACGCCAATTTAGCAGCTTAGATGACATAGCGCCTGAGGCTATAAACAACGCAACCGCCAACTGGTGGTTAGCCAGACGCGCAGCACAAAAACTTGAGCCATGGCAAAAGCTACAGTTAGCTATGAGCAACGGCGAGTTTAATAAAGTAAAGGCACTGGTAAATACGCAAACGTTAGGCAAAATAGATGAGCTAAGTGCTTTGCTCTATTTAAGGCAGCCTTATGCAACTATGCAGCGTTGGTATGAGGAGTTAACACACGAGCCAACACAAGCCGAAACGTCTTTATTACGTAACGCCCGCACCAGCTACTTTAGAGCATTAGAGATCAACCTATCCCCTGAGGCCGGTTTAAATACCAGCCAGTACGATGTAAATGTTTATTTTCCGTATGCTAAAGGGCAATGGAAACTTAGCATTAGCAATCAACAAAACCTAAATAACAACGGCTTACTGTTTGCCGTAGAAGATAAAATGACATGGGGTCGTTGGTACTTTGATGCAAAAGTAGACTCTCACCTGGGCAATTTAATGAGCCGCCAAGGCTTGAGCCTAGATGCGCGTTACCAGTGGGACTCACGCACGCAGGTAGGCGTAAAACTTGAGCACAACGTTGAAAACCGCCAATCAGAAACCTTACTTAGCTTTGCCAAATTAAATAAAACCACGGCTTATATAAATTACGCTATTGATGGGCGTCAAAACATGCAGTTCTCGGCAGCCGCCATGGCATTTAAGCGCCGCAGTGATAGCTCAACGCTTGTCAGCGGGCAAGAATATAACGCCCGCTATCAATACACTATTTTAAAAGACCGCCCTATTTGGAGTACTTATTTTAGTGCTCAATGGCAAGACTTTGAACGCACATTAGTCCCTTTAGGCATAGATCAAAGAGCACGACCGCTACTTATTGATATACAACCTTTTAGGCGCTTTGCTCTGGGCACTTCGCTTTCGTCAAACTCAAACTTAGCCCCCCCTTATTTAGGCGAAAGCCCCTCGTGGTTATTCGACATCAGTACGGGTTATCAAACGTTAAACAACACTCTCGACATTTCAGTAACAAGTGGTGCGGGCTGGTCAGTGCTAGGGGATGATTTATTTAAATTACAGCTGGGTTATCAAAGTAGTAATAAAGTGGGTAACTCAGATACACAATTACAATTAGGCTATTACGTACATTTTTAATGTTAGGAGAGAATATGTTTCGTTTAATCATACCGTGTTTGGTATTAGTGCTCAGTGCATGTACCACCAGCCGTGTGGCTGATGATGTAGAGCTAGGACCATCAACTACCGTGGCTTTAATGCCTTTGGTAAATCATGCGCAAACCCCCTTAGCCGGTGAACGTGCAGAAGATATACTGGCAAGTATTTGGCAGCAAAATAAGCTTCCTACGTTATTACGTGCACCGCGCAGTAACTCTAAAGACCTTCCGCCACTTGACGATCAATACCGTCTTGATAACGCCATGCAGTGGTTAAGCACACAGCAAACAGACTATGTGTTATCAGGTAGCATAGAAGAATGGCGTTATAAAGCGGGCCTAGATGGCGAGCCGG
>NZ_AUTO01000363.1:0-13633 GCF_000498055.1 Pseudoalteromonas sp. TB51 | reverse complement strand
GAGCCGGTAGTCGCACTTACACTTAGCTTAACGGCTAAAGGTCAAACAACCCCACTTTGGACGGGCACTATCGCAAAAAGTGGCTGGGGGCGCGACAGTATTGCCGCGACAGCACAAGATGTCATCGCCGATTTAATTTCGTACATTGAGGTTAGTGAGTGAAAACACATTTTTTTCGACCAAGAGAGGTCCCTGAGCTACAAATTTGGGCTGAGGTAATTGTATTTACCGCGCTTGCAATTGTGCTGCCGCTTATATTTAACGCCGAAGACCCCTTTTGGACGGAAAATGGGTTTTCGTGGCCGGTACTTGGGCCGCTATTAGTGGCTTTGCGCTATGGTTTTTCAAAAGGCTTTATAAGCATATTATGTTTATTAGCCGGGCAATTGCTGTTAAGCAAAAGCGAAGTATTAGCGCAACCTAACGAATTTAATATTAACGCCATGATTGGTTATTTAATTGTAATTATGATTGCTGGCGAATTCAGAGATGTATGGGAGCGCACTAATCAACAGCAAAGTATTGAGCTTGAATATGTAACTAACCGATTAGAAACCTTTACCCGCCAATACCATTTAATAAACTCATCCCACGACCGGATTGAGCAAATGTTAGCAGGTCATACTCTTAGCCTGCGCGAATCGCTCCAAGCGGTACGGGCCGTTATAGGGCAACTAACACAAAGACGGTTAGACAGTGCGGCAAATAGCATTTTAAACTTATTTGTTGAATATGGCTCACTTGAAAAAGCAGCGCTTTATAAAGTAGAAAACAACACCATAATAGAGCAGCCATTAGCAAGCATAGGTGCTATGGGCGAGCTAAATAGGGAAGACCCCCTTATTAAAGCCATGTTTGAAGAGCGCGAGCTGGTTTCTGTAAAAGAGGTTAAAAATAAATTTAGCCAATACCATATTGTTATCCCACTGGTTGATATTAATAACACTATTTACGGGGTGATTTTAGTACAAAGCATTCAATTTTTTGCCCTTAAAAACACCACACTTACTTTGCTAGCTGTTATGGCCGGTAACATTGGCGATTTGTTGCGTCATGAAATTACCAACCCGGTAATGACCCCACAAGAAACCCCTTATTTTGTAAGGCAACTACGCAGGGCCAACAAAGAAGCTAAACGCTATAATATTCCCTCGCAGCTGCTTAAACTCAAAGCAATGCAAACAAGTGAAGAGTCGCGCCAATTATTAGAGTATTTAAGTGAAGCTCGCAGAGGTTTAGATATTTATCTGTACGATAGTCAAAACCACACACTTTTACTGCTTATGCCTATGGCAAGTGAGCTGGACAAAAGTGGCTTTATATCGCGAATTAATACTTGGTGTATCGAGCACTTTGGTAAAACCGTTGAGCAACTGCAAATTAAAATAGAAGAACAAATGGCATTGCCTATAAGCAGCGAACACATCGCTAAGTTAGTTGCATCCCATGATTAAAATTATCGTTGCCGCTTTTATTGGCTGTTTATGTGAATACTTTGCTTTTGCGCATATTTTAGATGCGCCTAACTGGCTGTTGATTGTTTTATTACATGGCATTGCTAGCCTGTGCTTTACCTTTGTAAGCCATGCATTTATTCCTAACAAATACAAAACCACCTTAAAAAGTGGCTCAGCGCTGTTATTTTTACTGCTATTTACCTTGCCTGTATTTGGTATTTTAGGGGTGGTATTTGCCATTACTTTTGCCCTTAGTAAACCGCTTAAAAACAACGATATTGATATTGTAGAGCACAAGGTTCCTGCCCTGCCCTTTGAAGCAAGAAGTGTTTCAGCAACGCCTATTTACTCAATGGGTGGACTAAAAGCTATTTTAAAACACGCCAGTGAGCCAAATAAACGCCTAAGTGCAGTAATGGCTGCACGGCACATGAGCGATGCCCAAGCTATTCCTATACTCAAACTGGCATTAAGAGACTTAGAAGATGATATTCGCTTACTTGCCTATTCAACTCTTGATAGCAAAGAAACTAAACTGAACGAAAAAATAAGCCAGTGCCAACACGCTATAGCCAATACCACGCAACAATCTAAATTGAGCAATCTGCAACGCCAACAAGCCGAGCTTTATTGGGAGCTTAGTTACTTAGGCTTAGCACAAGGCGCACTAAAAAAGTACGTACTAGAAAAAGCAGAAGCACTAACCTTAACAAGTATAAAGTTTAACCCTCAGCCAGCAAGCTATGTGTTTTTAGGGCGAATTCAACTTGCGCTCGGTAAATTAAATGAGGCGCAGCAAAGCTTAAATTTAGCCACGCAATTAGGCATGGCCAGACGCCACGTATTACCTTATAAAGCCGAAGTCGCCTTTGGATTACACAATTACACAGACTGTCAGCGCTATCTTGAAGAGCTAGCACTACAGCCTAAAGGCTCTGAGTTACGCCATTTACAGGAGTATTGGCATGAGTGAAAAAAAAGCCGATATTTTACTCTTACTTGAAGGCACTTACCCTTATGTACGGGGCGGCGTATCGAGCTGGGTACACCAAATTATAGAAGGCCTGCCTCACTATAACTTTGAATTAGTGTTTGTCGGTGGCGCACCCGAACACTACGGCGACATTCAGTACACGTTACCAAGTAATGTAACTAAGCTGCATGTGCATTATTTAGTTACGCAACACAGTACAAAAATAAAAGCGAAACATGGCGTTAAATATAAAAAAGAACTGTTTGATTTTTGGCAGCAATTACAAGGGTATTTCCGTGACTGTAAAGACCCAATACCGACGGAGCTTTTAAAGTTTGCCTTTGAAAATCTAGCTAAAAAAGACGGTATCAACGAAGCCGATTTTTTATACAGCGAGTCGTCGTGGCAGGTGCTGGCAAACTATTATTTAACCTATTGCGATGAATCGTCATTTATCGACTTTTTTTGGTCGTACAGAAATTTGTATAAACCACTGTTTAAAATAGCCGAAATAGCCCGTTCACTCCCTGATGTTAAACTTATTCATTCTATTTCGACAGGCTATGCTGGCATATTGGGCGCAGGTGCAAGCGTTATACACAACACGCCATTTTTGCTTACCGAGCACGGTATTTACACTAAAGAGCGTAAAATAGATTTAATACAGGCCAGCTGGATAAAAGAGTCTGAACAAAGCCTAGGCAAAAACCTAAATACTGAAATGGGCTTTATTCGCCGAATGTGGATCAGCTTTTTTGAGCAAATTGGCCGCACTACTTATAACCAAGCCGACAAAATCATCTCGCTTTATGAGGGGAATAGACAAAGGCAAATTAAAGATGGTGCCAGCGAAAGTAAAGCCTCGGTAGTGCCTAATGGTATAAAAACAAAACGCTTTGCTGATGCGCTTAACGCAAGACCTAAATCGGTCCCTATGGTGGTTGGGTTAATTGGCCGTGTAGTGCCAATTAAAGATATTAAAACCTTTATTCGTGCCATTAAAGAGGTCCAAGCCGAGCTGCCAGAGATAGAAGGCTGGATCATAGGCCCTTTTGAGGAAGACCCACAGTATTATAAAGAGTGCCAGCTATTAGTAAGCAGCCTAGATTTAGACAAAAACATTACGTTTACAGGCATGAGAAACATCGTCGAAATACTCCCTAAGCTAGGTATTGTTGCGTTGACTTCTATTTCTGAAGCTCAACCATTAGTGCTGCTTGAAGCAATGGCAGCAGGCGTACCTGTACTTGCAAGTGACGTGGGCTCGTGCCGAGAAATAATAGAAGGGGCAAGCGAGGAAGATAGGGCCCTTGGTAAAGCTGGCGAAGTAGTTTCTATTGCCTCACCCAGCGAAACCGCACAGCAAATAATCACCCTATTGGAAAATGAGCAAACATGGTATCAGTACCAGAAAAGCGGCCTCAATCGCGTTAAAACATACTACGACGAGAGCCATATGTTTGCCCGCTACGATAAACTTTACAAGGATACAATCGCATGGCCGGAATAGGTTTTGAGATACGTAAAATTCTCAAAAAAAACACCCTACTCTCTGTTTTTGAAGCATACGGTTATGCGGGATTAATAGGCTCAGGCCCTTGGCTGCTTTCTATCATTGCGCTCATGCTAATTGGTATTTTAAGCCTAGGTGTCGTGCTGCCAAAAGTATTAATTATTCAGTTTTTAACGCTTATTACGTATATGATGGCAGCGTCCCTTATATTAACCGGCGGTCTGCAGCTATTATTAACGCGTTTTGTTGCCGATCTGTTTTTTCAAAAAAAGGATGAGCAGGTACTGCCTAATTTACTTGGCGCGCAGCTTGTTACCACCCTTGCCGCATTACTGATCGGCTTAGCAGTATGGCCAATACTACCGCTACCTGTTGTGACTAAAATAATAATATTAGGGGCGTTTGTAAGCTTATGTAACCAATGGCTTGGCGCTATATTTTTGTCGGGAATGAAGGAGTACCGACTTATTTTAGTAACCATGTTAAGCGGTTACAGCTTTATGGTGTTACTGGCATTTTTACTGCGCGACTGGCAAATAGACGGGTTGTTTTTTGCTTTTTTTGCCGGTGAAGCGCTGCTCTTTTTTAGCTTTTTGTTTATGATTATTCGTCGCTACCCTGGCGGTAAACTCATTAGTTTTGATTTTTAAACAATAAAAAAGTGTATTACAGCCTATTTTTTTGTGGGCTTTTTTACAACATAGGCGTGTGGGCCGATAAAATTATTTTTTGGTACTCCCCCGCTACCTCTATCCAAATTATAGGCACATTAAGAGCAAGCCCTATTTACGACTTGCCTATATTTTTAGCCTATTTAACCATTATTCCAGGAATGGCGGTATTTTTAGTCAGAATGGAAACCG
Organism: Pseudoalteromonas sp. TB51; assembly: GCF_000498055.1. Classification (NCBI taxonomy): domain Bacteria; kingdom Pseudomonadati; phylum Pseudomonadota; class Gammaproteobacteria; order Alteromonadales; family Pseudoalteromonadaceae; genus Pseudoalteromonas; species Pseudoalteromonas sp. TB51. The sequence continues at coordinate 8,827 of NZ_AUTO01000363.1, read as the reverse complement.
ACTTTGTAGAACAATACGACCGTTTTTATACCGCCATTAGAGGTGGCTCATCGCTTGAAGAAATTTTTTACCTAAAAGATAAAATGGTGCAAACAGCGCAAGGCGGCCTTTACGATATATTTAAAATCCAAGGTATAACCGTTGCGTGCTTATTACTGTGGGGCGAGCAAATACTGACCTTTATAGGCATAGACCCTAACTATAAAACACTGCTGTTTATTGATGTGGTGGGTGTAGGTGTACAGGTTATATTTTTGTCTATCTTAAATATTTTGTTTTACTTAGATAAGCGTGCCACCGTATTATTTTTATCTGGGCTGTTTTTGTTTATCAATATCGTATTTACGATTGCCTCAATTGCATTAGGGCCACAGTTTTATGGTTACGGTTTTGCGCTCTCGACCATAATTACATCTGTAATTGGTCTTTATTGGCTATCAAAACAATTTGAAGAGCTTGAGTACGAAACTTTTATGCTGCAATAATATATTATAAAAGCGTTATAAAAGTCGTCTTCTTTTACGTGACTGAAAACGTACTGAGTTTCTCTATATTTAATGGAATATATTATGGAAATTAATTATTTAAATTATTCACTTCAAGAGTTGCGTGAAGCTTGGATAGCAGTTGATGATTACACATATCCGGAGCGTGCAATTGAAGTTTATAAACTTTTAAAAAATTTGGAGATAAAAGCTTCAGAAGAAAATTATTGTGATACATCATCTACTTGGGTTGTCTCTATGCTACGCAACTTCAACAAGCCTAAAATATTTGACCCAGCCTTTAGCGATGTATTACTTGAAGAAAGTAGTGCTATGATGAAAGAGAAGCGAGTTATTAAACTTATAGCAGAGCGAGAAAATATTGATCACATGTAAGTGATCAATATTTTAAGTTAAGAGCAACACTAGCCAAATTTAACGTGGAAAAGAGTTTGGCTTTTTACTCGCATCATTTTTTACCAACACAAAAAAGCTATGTGGTTATTTACTCACCCAGCGCGCTTTAAAACCACGCGTATCAACATGTATAAATGCACCGCGATGCGATTTTGGCCCGTAAACACCTAAACCGCCAAGTAAGCCTTTAAATGATTCTCGCTTAGCGAGCGACTCCACTATGCTAGCCATAGCTTGTGCATCGCCAATAGAGTGCTTGCCGTCGTTGTTTATATCATCCATACGGTAGTCGCCATCGTTATCTATAAATATATCGGCAGCGTCGCCAAACACATGGCGGCTAAGCTTTACGTTACCAATGGCTTTGTTGTAATAAGGGGTGCGGTAACCGCTCATTACCACCATATTTTTAACCGGTATGTTTTCTAAAATCAGCTCTTTGCGTATTTTTTCAAGTTTAAGTAACAACTTGTTTTGTAAAAATAAGTATTTAGGGTGCTTACTTCGTTGCTTACTCACAAATTCTTTAAGAGAAAAATGCGGTGATATTTTTATATTTTCGTTCTCTGGGGTCACCTTTACAAAACCATCGGGCACTATGTAATGCTTACTATCTTTAATTTGTGAGGGCGTTGGGTAATGGCCAATGTGGTAATATTTAAGCTTTCCACCTTGTACTTCATCTGCAGGTACTTTAACAAACACATTAATTGTCATACGTTGCTTTTTGTCGGGGGATTCAATAATTACCCGTGTTAAGCCAGGCTTTTTAGGCGCCTGCCACTGCCAGCGGTTTGTATCCGTTAAGGTGGCGTTGCTATGGTTATTAATAAATGAATAGGATCGTTTTGATTGTGCGTAAAGCACTTCAAATTCAACTGCCTCATTAGGCATCACAAATACAGAAAACACCGAATACGGCATTACTATGTCGTTAATTTTTAGGCTAAACTCTGCATCTTCAAAATTTGCTTTATTTTGAATATCAACGCTTGGGTGTGCTTTTTTCACGGGCTCGGCGGCATAACTACCTACGCTTACGCAAAGCGCTAATATGCAGCCTAAAATACTCGGTATAAACGGCATAAATCCTCTCATAGTCTATTTAATCAATGCAGCAATGACTGACTGATCTTCGTTTTTAAGTAATGCTTTTGCGTCGTGTTGATAAATATCGTCTCTAAAATTAACGAGCATGTCTTCATCAACCCACGCCGTCCAATACACTAAATGAATAGGTAAGGGCTCATTTAAATAAAAAGTTTGAGTGGTATCGGTATCTCTGGCTTTATCCACTTGCTTAAGGGTGCGCTCTTCACCTTGGTGCTTAATTATTTCACGCGCCAATGAAAATGGCTCTTCAACCCTTATACAGCCATGTGATAACGCACGCTGCGCTTGGTTAAAACGCTGCTTTGCTGGAGTATCGTGAACATAAATGGCCTCAGGATTTGGAAACAGATATTTCACTTCGCCAAGTGGGTTTTCATCCCCTGCACGCTTAACTAAAAAGTGATCAAACTGATAGGGCTTAATAGACTGCCAATCAATATTACTAGGGTTAACTGTTTTAGAATCTAGGTAGCTGTTTTTTCTAATTTCGATATTATTTTTAGCAAGGTACTGAGGATCTTTTGCCACCTTTGGTGCTATTTCTTTGGTTGCAATAGAGGTTGGTATACGCCACTCAGGGTTTACTACAAATTTTTCGATTTCGTCACTAAAGGCAGGTGTTTCCCAGCTCGGCTTACCCACAATAACGTTATTTTGTAGTTTTACTTCGCCTGCTTTTACATAGCGCAATGTGTACTCAGGTATGTTTACATACACATACTGCGAATCACTTGAGCCTGCGAAGTTAGTTATGCGGTAAAAGTTAAGCTTTAATTTAGCCAATTTTTTCTTAGCGGGTACATTAAGCTTAGCTAAGGTGCGCTTTCCTACTCGCCCATCAACCTTTAAACCGTGGCGACGCTGAAACTGTTGCACAGCCTGCTCAATGGTTTTATCAAATGTGCACATTGCGGTGTCACATACATTGCTGGTTAAGTCACGCTCTTGATACAAACGCAGCGCTAACTGACTCACCGCTTTACTGGTGCTGCCAAGTTCAAGCAACTCATTAGTGTATAAAGGAGTAAACCCGCCACTGTTAACTATTTCTGTGTACCAGTTAATTGCTTTTTCGGTGCGCGCTATTAACTGTGCTGCATTTTGATCAAAATAATAATCGCCATTTTGCAATTGTTGTTGCGAGTTGTAAGTGGTCAATGAAGAGTTGGCAAGTGCCACACTTTCAAGATCTGCACTGCCTAGCGCTTGCCCTGTTAGCATGGCGCTAACGCAGCCTGCAAGCGTAGCGTGTAACGTAATGTGCTTTACCTTTGTAGACAATGCCTTTGAAAATAACCCCTTCACTTTGTACCTCCTCGCTAAATATCATTGATAAATGCTTTTGTACTTACTGCTTAACAGTAATTTGAAGGTGCAATGCAGGTGCCAAAATAAAATAAAGTCACAACACACTGAAATTTAATAACTTTTTAAACTTTTACATGGTAATTAAAAAACACTTCAACTACGCAATTATGTAATTTGGTTGCTGTAGTGTGTAAAGTTGCTATAGCAATTAGTCTTTTAAAAAGGCTAAAAAGCCACGTTCATAACGACTCAAGTATTTTGTTTTTCGCGGTAAAGAAAGCGACTCTCGCCACGCTGTTTGGGTTTGCTCATTCTCTTTACACAAGGCAATTAAATCCGGGTGAATATACGATTTACGTGCAATAGCGGGCGTGTTACCTAGCTGCTCAGACACGCTCTCGAGCATACTTTTTAAACTAAGTGCGCCTTTTGCTTTTACAAGCTGCTTAAAGGCAATAACACTGGCTCGCCAGGTTCTAAAGTGTTTAGCGCTAAAGTCCTCACCCATTATTTGTTGAATATACTGGTTAATTTCACTAGAGGTTACGTTTGTGCGCTCTCCATCGCTTATATATTGAAACAAATGCTGACCGGGTAAATCTTGTAGGTCTTTAATTACATGGCTAAGCACTCTGTCGGTTATGTTTACCTCGCGCTCTTTGCCCGATTTAGCCCGATACCGTAGCTGTATATTTTTACCCGTAAGCTTAGCATGGCGATTGCGCAGGGTTGTGGCGCCAAAACTTTTGTTTTGCTTTACATTTCGCTCGTTACCTACCCGCAATGCACCTAAGTCCATAAGCCTAACTACCGCAGCTAATGTGCGCTCTACGCTGAGCTCATCCCCTTGTAAATCGTTTTCTAAACGGGCACGCAGTAATGGCAGCTTATTGCCAAACACCCCACAGGCTTGGTATTTTTTCGCCTCTTGTTGAGCTCTAAAATCTTCATGGTAGCGGTATTGCTTACGACCTTTACTATCTACCCCGGTTGCTAAAATATGGCCATTTTCTTCAGGGCAAAACCAAGCATTTTTGTAGGCGGGCGGAAACGCTAACGCATTTAAACGATCAATCACTTTTTGATCGGTGATTTGCTTTCCTATTGGGTCAAAGTACAGCCACGTTTTGTTTTTACGCTTACGGGTTATACCGGGTAAATTATCATCTACGTAGATTAGTTTCATTTATGCTCCTAGCAACTTAAACCACCATCAATAAATGTATCACTGTAAAATAACCTTAAACTGAACAACGTTATTGATATATAATCAAAAATTGAACAATAATATAAAAATCCGTTTAGTTTAATTACCTGCTTAAGTATATAAACTGCACCTTTTGGTACCGTTTAGCTATGCTCATTTTGGCCAAAATATACACGGATAATAATACCAACTCGCTTAATTAATTAGTCTATTTGAGCCCGGAAAACATAGCTAACACTAGGTTTGGTCCCGCAAATGATTAAGTATTATTGCAAAACTGGTAACCCCCCTTAAATAATGTGCTGTTTACAAGGAGCATACAATGGCATTTGATTATGGTTCTATTGATCTTGGGTTAAAAAACCCCTTTAAGTTGGAAGGTAAAGTAACCGCGCTAAGAGGTATTATTGAGTCGGTAGCAGGCGTAAGTTTACTTGTTATAGCTGCAAGCTCGGTGAAAGAAAGTACCACCGCAGGCTGGATTTTAATGCTATTTGGCATGTTTATTTTAGCGCTGGGTATTCGCTCTTTATCGTCAGGTATTTATGCCACCTTAAAATACTTTGTAGGCAGAAACCACCCTACATCGCTTGCGTATAATTTTAGTAAGTCTGAGAGCTCTACCGCGCAAGAAGAAAAAAAAGAAGTAGCCTATAACGCCCAATCACTCGAAGAAATGCTGGTTGGTCGTAAAAACAGTACCTTTAAAGAGCCTAACGGATTTTTATCTCGTTTGTTACACAGCTTAATTCCCAAACTGTTATTTTTACCTTACCCAATTCGAAATGTTGCGCAGCGATTATTTGGCTCATGGGTGAGCACGCTTGTTGCCTTAATTGCTTATGGGCTTGTAGCGTTTGTTTCGCTGTCGGGCTTTACTGGGGAAGCTGGCGAATTAGCCCTTCCGGTTTACAGTGCTATTTTAATGTTTTATGTGCTTTTTTCTTGGCGCTCAAGTAGTAAACCTATCTCTCGCAATGCTGAAAGAAACATTGAAGCGCTGGGAGGCGGTACATTAGCTAAAATTATTTCGTTGTCATTTATTTTGCCTATTGTTATTGGCCTTTCTATGTCGTGGCTAATGCAAGAGCAACATATCAGCAAACAAGAAATAGACGCGTGGCTGGCACAACTGCCAAACTTGCATGCTGGCATATACCTCATTGCCATTATTATATTAGCAACGTTAAGCTGCGCATTAGTATTTACAATGATCAAAGCACGCTTAAACGCAGTGACCCCTACCGCCGAAGTGTCAGAATTACGTGAAAACTGGCAAGAGTCTGTTCACCCTGATGAAGTATTTATAAACCTTGATAATCTTGTCATGGCAAATAGACGCTACAAAGAAGTGCCTAATAGAGTTTACCGCGAGCTAGACCCAAAATTGCAAGAGCAAATAGAGGGTAAAGGCGGTTTTAAAGGCGAAATGATTCAAGAGGTTCAGCCTAAACTACACGCTATGGAGCTAGGTAAAAACTTTACCCTAGCCAGGTTAGTCGCGCTAATCAGTGCTAATTTACTTTATATTGTGGCGTTAGCATTAACGGTGTGGTTAGCCTATTCATTAATAGATATTTATTACTACATAGATAGCGCTAATATTAATAATTTACAGCAAGCGTTTAATAACCAAAATGTTATACAGTTTAGTAGCTTACTAATGAGCAGTGTTCATATTTTAATAATAGCAGTGATTATTAAAGCCTTTGCTCGTTTATTGGCTAACTGTGCTCATTTATTTTTTGCCTAAATGCAGTTTGAATCATTACTTGTGTACTTTAAGTGCGAAGGTACATTTACCGAATCTAAAATTTCAACGGGGACAGGTATTCACGACAGCACCCGCTCAGAAAACACCTTAGTGCGCAGCAGTATCACGCCATGGGTCATTGTCTCTCGTGTTATTACGAGCACGTTTGCTGCCACCGGTATGAAAAACCTTGAGCATCCTCGCCATATAATGGAAATGCACAAAGATGAAGGTCAATTACAAGCCATTAAAAATGATGTAATTGCCTTTCTAAAAGACCGCGAATCAATTGCTTCAATTACCAGTGAGCGCGATTTAGGTAATGCATCGCAAATACATCAATTAAACCAACAAACCCGTGCAATACCTACTCAGCAAGCAATAACAAAAGAGGATGAAGAGGCCGCTGGTTACCTAAGGCAAGAAGAGAACTTAACACCAGAGCCTAAAGCTTAATAATCGCTTTGCTATATTTGTAAAAGCTAAACTGCGCCGCGGTTTTAATCTAGGCAACTAGGTTACAAACCGTGCGCGCACTAAATACTTACCACTAAACCTTTTTTAAATACCCGCTTGTTAAAATTTATGGTGTTTATCTGCCTTATTATTAACGTATTTTTAATTGTCCTTCACTTTATCGAATCATTTATACCTATTTGACCGATTAATTCTAAATTTACGCATAAACCCCTTGCTTTATGCGTTAAAAACCAAATAATGAAGCAATTATAAACTGGGTAAGAATGAGGAAAATGAGCTATATACTAACCACCCAATGTGCCGACGATGTAGGCCTAATTGCCAAAATTACAGGGCTTTGCCACGCGCACAATTTAAATATTACACGTAATAACGAATTTGTAGATAAAGACGCCAAGCGCTTTTTTATGCGCACTGAACTAACCGGCGAGCCACAAAGTGACTTTTTATCGCAATTACGCGCTTTATTACCTGAGGGTGCACAACTTGCTCTACATGATGATACAAAAACTAAAGTGGTACTGCTTGCAACAAAAGAAGCACATTGCTTAGGGTCTGTATTACTTAAACAGTTTGAGCAAGCGTTAAATATTGAAGTATTAGCTGTGATTGCCAACTACCCAGATTTAGAGCCATTAGCAAAAGGCTTTGATGTGCCTTTTCATGTTGTTTCGCACGTAGGCCTAAGTCGCGCCGAGCATGATGAAAAAGTAGGTGATTTAATTGCCTCTTATAACCCTGACATTATTGGCTTGGCAAAATACATGCGCATACTAAGCCCTGAATTTGTGGGTCGCTTTGAGAACAAAATTATTAATATTCACCACTCGTTTTTACCGGCCTTTATTGGCGCTAAACCGTATCATCAAGCATTTGAGCGCGGCGTAAAAATTATTGGTGCTACGGCTCACTTTGTAAATAATGAGCTAGATGAAGGCCCTATTATTTTACAAGACGTTACCAGCGTAACGCACGCTAACACCGCTGAAATGATGGCTAAAATGGGTAAAGACGTAGAAAAAACCGTGTTTAGTAAAGCCTTACAACTAGCTTCTGAACACAAACTATTTATTAACGGTAATAAAACCGTGGTATTTAGCTAATACCATTTCGCATAATTAAGTGATCTATTTTGAGGATGGATAAACGTGTTGATAGCAAGGCAAAAAATTCGCTATTTAGTTGCTCTAAATGAGAATTTTTTAACGCAGATAGCGACACGTTTAGCCCCTGAAAATGATTAAGTATTATTGCGGATTGGTATAAGACCCCTTTTACATACTATAAAGCCAGCAACAGGGCTCTCCCCTTTTGCTGGCTTTTTTATGCCTCACAGCTTAATTAGAGTCAGATATTAGCTGTAGCTGTGTTTTATCCGACACCGTATTTAATTGTAAATTGGCATCCACCATTAAGGTGTGTAATAAATAGGTGACTCAGGCCCTACTGGCAAGCCTAAAGCAAACACCCATACGTAAAATAAAATGACCCAACCGATAAAAAACACAATACTGTATGGCAGCATGGTGGCCACTAACGTTCCTATACCCATGTCTTTTTTATATTTAACTGCCACCGCTAAAATTAAGCCAAAATAGCTCATCATTGGGGTGATTAAGTTAGTCACAGAGTCACCAATACGATACGCCGCTTGAATGGTTTCTGGCGCGTAACCAATAAGCATAAGCATAGGCACAAAAATAGGGGCTGTAATCGCCCACTGCGCCGATGACGATCCTAAACTCAAGTTAACCATTGCACACATTAATATAAACAATACAAATACTTCTGGGCCAGTAAGGTTTAACGCTTGTAATAGTGCTGCACCATTAATTGCCAAAATAGTGCCTAAATTAGTCCATTTAAAAAAGGCCACAAACTGGGCTGCAAAAAATACTAATACTATATATAAACCCATTGAGCTCATGCTTTTGCTCATTGCGTTAATAATGTCTTTATCGTTTTTCATGCTGCCAACAACACGCCCGTAAACAAAGCCTGGCACACTAAAAGTTACAAATATAATTGCGACTATTCCTTTTAAAAAAGGCGAGCCTGCCACTT
>NZ_AUTO01000362.1:0-6712 GCF_000498055.1 Pseudoalteromonas sp. TB51 | reverse complement strand
AGGAATAATCGTCCAAGCAAATAACGACAGCACCACTAATAGAGCAACACCCGCCCATTTTAGACCGGTTTTTTCTAACGCGGTAAGTGTATCAATATTGTTTTGTGACAAGTCGATACTGGCTTCATCGGGGTTATATTTACCTAAACGCGGCTCTACTATTTTTTCGGTTACGAGTGTACCCAGTGCGGCAATAAGTAATACTGATATCATCATGAAATACCAGTTAGCCTCGGCGCCAACCTCGTACGTTGGGTCAATCATTTGTGCTGCAGGCGTAGTTATACCTGCTAATAATGGGTCTATTGTGCCAAGTAGTAAATTAGCGCTATAGCCGCCAGAAACNCAGCCGCTAAGCCAGCTAAAGGGTGGCGCCCCAAACTATGAAATATCATGGCTGCAAGCGGAATTAACACCACATAGCCAAGCTCAGAAGCTGTGTTAGACATTATGGCCGCAAATACCACCATAAAGGTAACTAAACGCTTTGACGCGCCCATAACCATGCCACGCATAGCAGCAGAGAGTAACCCTGAATGCTCTGCAACACTTACCCCAAGTAGTGCCACTAAAACAGTGCCTAAAGGCGCAAAACCGGTAAAGTTAGTAACCAAGCCAGCCATAATACGCTGTAGCCCCTCAGCACTGAGTAAACTAACAACTTCAATTACTCCATCAGGCGCACGCCCTGCTGCCCCAATCGGTCTTGGGTCAATTGCGCTTAGCCCAAACCAATCGGCAATACCACTTATTAGCACAATTGAAACCGCAAATATCGCAAATAAAGTAATGGGATGAGGAAGCATATTTCCTAAAAACTCAACGGTTGCTAAAAAGCGATTAAATAAGCCGTTATTGTCTTTAGGTTGATTATTAGGTGAGTGTGTGGAGTCTGTCATACTTGGCTCTATAAATTACAAAATTGCGCTAACCTAGCATTGTTTGCAAAAGAGATCATGTATAAAAGGTAAATAACGTGTAGGTTTTAAGTTTAAAAAGCGCTGCTTGAGTGTATTGGCTTTTGTGGATTGAAGTTTATTCAGTCTTGCCATATCACCCAGAGCAGCGCATATCTGGTATTTGTAAGCGCTTATCACCTATTAACAGGCAATAAGCTCATTAGCTAGGCACGGCTTTGCCTAAACACCAAACATACGGCTGTAAATTTATTTTTAAACGATAAACAAATTCTAGCGCTTTTAATATTTTAAGCTTGCTCTATTGGTTCTAGTTGTAATTTAGCGGCAATAAGAACGGCTTGGGTACGGTTATAAACGCCAAGTTTTCTAAAAATTGCGGTAATGTGTGCTTTGACTGTTGCCTCAGAAATATGTAGTTCGTACGCTATTTGTTTGTTTAGTAACCCTTCATGAAGGTATTGCAATACACGATATTGCTGCGGCGTTAACGATGCAACCTGCGCGGCAATTTCTCTGTCTTCTCCTTCTATTTCGGCTACTTTATTTTTTAACTCTTTTGGAAGCCACGTATCGCCTTCAAGTATTTGGTTTATAGCATTAGCAATATCATCTGAAGATGATGACTTAGGAATAAAGCCCATTGCGCCATAACCCATTACCTTAGACACTATGTTGATGTCTTCACTTCCTGAGACAACCGCTATGGGTAAGCTTGGGTAGTCTTCGCGAATGCGGATCAGGCCATATAAATCGCCATTACCTGGCATGTGTAAATCTAGCAGTAATATATCAAGATCTTCTTGTTCGCTAAGTACTTGCAATGTGCTGTCAAAATCTGATGATTCAAATACCTCTAAATCGTCAAACTTAGCACTTAATGCTCCTTTTAGTGCCTCGCGAAATAACGGATGATCATCCGCTATTAAAAACTGACTCATGGTTCGCTCCTAATAAATTCGGCTGCCAATAAGATATAAAGTACTTACTGACAGCCGATATACTACGTTTAGAATCAACTTGTAATCAAGTTTTTAACGCGCATTTAACGATTTAATCGGTTTTCTATGAGCTCATCTACCACGGTTGGGTCTGCAAGTGTTGATGTATCCCCTAGCTGTTGGTGTTCATTTGCGGCTATTTTACGTAAAATTCGACGCATAATCTTACCTGAACGCGTTTTTGGTAGGCCTGGCGACCATTGAATCATATCAGGGGAAGCTATTGGGCTTAGCTCTTTACGTACCCAATTACGGACTTGAGTTGTCAGCTCATCACTTACAGTAACGCCTTCATTTGGCGTAATGTAAACATAAATACCTTGGCCTTTAATATCATGCGGATAACCGACTACGGCGGCCTCTGCTACAGCTTCATGCGCTACCAGCGCGCTTTCTATTTCAGCGGTGCCTAAACGATGCCCTGATACATTAAGCACGTCATCAACACGCCCTGTGATCCAATAATAGCCATCTTCATCACGACGACAGCCGTCACCTGTAAAGTAAACACCGGGGTAAGCACTAAAATAGGTTTGTTCAAAACGTTCGTGGTCGCCATAAACAGTACGCGCTTGTGAAGGCCAGCTATCTAATATCACTAAATTACCGTCAACAGCACCTTCTAGTGTATTACCCTCTGCATCAAATAGAGCCGGCGCAATACCAAAAAACGGATGCGTTGCTGAGCCTGGTTTAGTTTGGGTGGCACCAGGCAGTGGGGTGATCATAATGCCGCCCGTTTCGGTTTGCCACCACGTATCTACGATTGGGCAATTAGCATTACCAATATTTTCGTAATACCACGTCCATGCTTCAGGGTTGATGGGTTCTCCCACCGAGCCTAAAATGCGTAAACTTTGACGATTAGATGACGCGGTTGGCTCATCGCCTTTAGCCATTAACGCTCGAATAGCGGTTGGTGCAGTGTATAAAATGGTTACGCCGTGCTTATCAATCACCTCCCCCATGCGCCCTGCGGTTGGGTAGGTAGGCACACCTTCAAATACCACTTGCGTACAGCCATTAACCAGTGGGCCATAAGCAATATAGCTGTGGCCGGTGATCCAACCTACATCGGCGCTACACCAATATACGTCGTCCTCTTGTAAATCAAATACGTATTCGTGGGTCATTGATGAGTAAACTAAGTAACCCCCTGTAGTATGCACAACCCCTTTAGGTTGGCCAGTAGAGCCCGATGTATATAAAATAAAGAGTGGATCTTCTGCATTCATTGGCTCCGGTTCGCACTGCGCAGGTTGGTCAGCTACAAGCTCATGCCACCAAATATCGTGCTCGTTCCAATCAACTTCGCCACCGGTTAGCTGATGTACAATAACGTGTTCAATGCTTGTCACCGACTCTTGCGCTACGGCTTCATCAACATTCGCTTTTAAAGGAACACAATTACCAGCTCGGCGGCCTTCATCGGATGTGATCACCACTTTAGCGCCTGAGTCTTTAATTCGATCTGCAATGGCAGAGGGAGAAAAACCACCAAATACAACCGAGTGAATAGCACCAATACGTGCACAGGCCTGCATGGCGTAAATTGCTTGCGGCGTCATCGGCATATAAATAGCAACTCGGTCACCTTTTTGTACGCCCAGTTTTTTTAAACCATTAGCAAAGCGTGCCACTTCATCATGTAATTGTTGGTAGGTAATGTTTTCACTTTGGTTTGGGTTGTCTCCTTCCCAAATAAGCGCAACTTTATCGGCTTTGGTTTTTAAATGGCGGTCAATACAGTTATAAGAGGCATTTAAAACGCCATCTTCGTACCATTTTATATCGATATGGCCTTTATCAAATGAGGTGTTTTTTACTTTAGTATACGGAGTAAACCAATCTAAGCGCTGGCCATGTTCACGCCAAAACCCTTGTGGGTCATCAATCGACTGTTTGTAGAGTGTATTATATTTTTCGTTATCAACTAACGTCGTTTTTTCAATATGTGCAGGAACAGGATAGATACTTTGTGACATCTCAGTCTCCATTTTAATAACTTGCCATGATTAAAGGATTACTCAGCAGTACTTTATTAAGTATTAGACCTTAGTTGTACAACCCTTCTAATTAACGTTTTGTGGTTTATAATCTCGCCGCTCATGACTTTTTTACATAGAAATACAGTATGTTAAATATAAGTAAGTGGCCATTGAATTACTCTTAAACCTTCGTCTTATAGACCAATAGGTAATTGAGTAAATTTTGCACATATTTAAAAGTGGTTTTCGGACATTAAAATAATGATGCAGCCATGCAAGTTAAACACTTATTTAACGAACTCGTAGCGTGATGCAAGATAAATAAATTTTTATTCGTAAGTAATACCTGTAGCAAGTAATACATTTGAACGTTTAAAAAGCAACAAACAACAAGTAGCCTTTAAAGGACACCACAATGAAATTTACCCCATTAAAAACTCTTGCAGCGAGTGCTGTATTATGTGCTTTAACAAGCACGGCTTATGCGGCAACTGCAGCTAAAGTAGGTAACACCGAATTTACTTACGGCGGATACATTAAGCTAGATACAATGTGGAGTGATTACTCTGCAGGCGCTCCTGATGGCTCAAATGTAGGGCGTGATTTTTACGTACCAAGTACACTGCCTGTAGGCGATGACGATGATTCGGATGCCGTATTTGATATGCATGCACGTGAGTCACGTTTTAACTTTGGTACGTCAACGTTAATGGATAACGGTAAAACAGTTAAAACTAAAATTGAGTTAGACTTTTTAGCATCAGCACCTGGCGGTAACGAGCGCGTATCAAACTCTTATGCACCACGTATTCGCCATGCATTTGTAACTTACGATGGCTGGTTATTTGGTCAAACATGGTCAAACTTTCAAAACGTGGGTGCACTTGCAGAAACACTTGATTTTGTAGGCCCTGCTGAAGGCACTGTTTTTGTTCGCCAAACGCAAATTAAGTACACAACCGGTGCTTGGTCGTTCTCACTAGAAAACCCAGAAAGCACAATTACCACTCAAGGTGGCACACGTGTAGAAACAGATGATGCGTCACTTCCTGATTTTACTGCGCGCTACACACACAATGCCGATTGGGGTAACTTTGTAGTTGCAGCACTTGCTCGCCAACTTACTTATAAAGTAGGCGATGTTGACGCTGATGAAACCTCGTTTGGTATTAGCGCTTCGGGCCGTGTAAATTTTGGCGAAGATTACCTTAAATTTATGCTTACTCAAGGTAAAGGCCTTGGTCGTTACGTGGGCTTAAATGTTGCCCATGGTGCAGTGCTTAATGGCGATGAGCTTGATGCAATAGACTCAACATCTGGTTTTGTTGCTTATCAACATAAATGGACAAGCCAGTGGCGCTCAACTTTCTTATATTCTTTCTTTAGTGCTGACAACAACACCGATCTATTAACAATATCAGGCGACCCTGTTGAATCAAGCCAAAGCTTTAGTGCAAATATTTTATACTCACCGGTTAAGCGTTTAACATTTGGTGCAGAGTTTAAACATGCCGAGCGCGAAACAGAAAGTGGTATTGACGGTGATTTAGAGCGCTTACAATTTTCTGTAAAATACAATTTTTAATTAAACATAGTGATCACAATAAAGCGGCCACGGCAAGATCATTATAAATTGAACTTATAGAGCAAGTAGTGATCAGATCAAGGCATAATAATTACTTGGTCGCATAAATATGAGCACTACTTTTCTGAAACATTTTAATTCAATTACAGATCCTCGCATTGAACGTTGTAAAAAGCATGAACTTATCGATATTCTTCTCCTTGCTATTAGCGCTGTACTCTCTGGTGCAGAAGGATGGGAAGATATTGAAGACTTTGGGCACCTAAAGCTTGATTGGTTAAAAAAATACGGTACGTTCAACGCAGGAATTCCAAAACATGACACGATTGCTCGCGTCATGTGTCGGTTAAAAGCAAATGAAATAGAAAGGGCATTTCAATCTTGGATATCATCACTGATTGAAACCACAGGTGCAGATATCATCGCTATCGATGGCAAAACCGCACGACGTTCATTTACCACAAAAGACAGAAAAAGTGCCTTACACACGGTCAGTGCATGGAGTTGCCAACACCAGTTAGTGCTTGGGCAGACGGCTGTTGATAATAAAACAAATGAAATCACCGCAATACCAGAATTACTCACCCTGCTCGATATTGAAAACAGTATCATTACGTTAGATGCGATGGGATGCCAACAAGAAATAGCAAAACAAATCATCCAACAAAAAGCAGATTATATTCTTGCACTTAAAGGTAATCATTCAGGCATGCAAAAGGAACTAGAAGCGTGGTGGCACAAGTGCGAGCGTGAAAGGTTAACTCAGCATAATTGTGATGAATATACCGAAATAAGCTCAGGACATGGGCGTGTTGAAACACGTACATGCCAGCAGTTACTTATAGATAAAAGCTGGTTAGGCAAGGATTATCGTTGGCCTGGCTTAACGAGTATTATTAAGGTCAGGGCTGAAGTTCATGATAAGTCGGCAGGGTCGGATACCACTGAAACACGCTGGTATATAAGTTCATTAGACTTAAATGCAGCGCAAGCACTCAATGCGGTACGCAGTCACTGGCAGGTTGAAAGCATGCATTGGATGCTTGATATGAACTTCAGAGAAGATGAATCGAGAATACGCAAACTTCAAGGGCCATTAATGTTTAATGTAATGCGAAAGATAGCCATGGCGCTTTTTAAACAAGATACATCTAAGTCAGCTAGTATGGCGAGGAAAAAGAAAATGGCAGGGCTAGACGATGATTACCGCTCAACCCTGTT
>NZ_AUTO01000361.1:0-5725 GCF_000498055.1 Pseudoalteromonas sp. TB51 | reverse complement strand
TGAATCGCCCCGAGTTCATCGGAGACCAGTTTGTTTAAGTCAGGCCACTTTACCTGACTCGTTTAAATTATCATAGTAGTCTGTTTCATATTGAGCTGGTGAAATATACCCAATTGAAGATAATAAGCGTTGATTATTAAACCAATTGACCCACTCTAACGTTGCGTATTCAACAGCATCAACATTCTTCCACGGGCCATTTCTGCGAATAATCTCTGTTTTAAATAATCCATTTATTGTTTCAGCCAATGCATTGTCATAAGAGTCACCCACACTGCCTACAGACGCTTGAATTCCAGCTTCAGCAAGTCGCTCAGTGTATCGTATAGACAAATATTGGCTGCCTCTGTCGCTGTGGTGAATTAACCCTTCGGGGTTGCCACGATGCCAAATAGCTTGCTCTAACGCATCAAGAATAAGCTCTGTGTGCATTGTCGTTGATACACGCCAACCTACAATGTATCGTGAAAAAACATCTATCACGAAAGCGACATAAACAAACCCACTCCATGTGGCAACATAGGTGATGTCAGCTACCCAAAGTTGATTTGGCTGCTCAGCAGTAAATTGACGATTAACTAAATCAAGTGGCTTATCTTGTTGCTCGTCAGGTATCGTTGTCTTATGTGCTTTACCCCGACGAACACCTTGAATTCCCATAACTCGCATCAATCGTTCGACTGTACAGCGGGCGACTTGATGGTCGTCAAGCTGTAGCTGCTTCCATATTTTTCTTGCACCATAAACTGACATATTATCCTCCCACACTTCGCGAATGAGTATTATCAGCTCAGCATCACGCTTTTTGCGGTTAGACAGTCGCTCAGGCTCTCTTTGTATCTGTTTATGAGAATAATACGTTGATGGTGCAATCGGCAATTCCTTGCAAATTGACTCGACACCGTAATGCTCTCTGCAAGCATCAATAAAATCCACTATTACTTCTGTTTGCGGTCGAGCTCCGCTTGGGCGAAAAAAGCGGCAGCTTGCCTCAGGATATCATTCGTTCGCTTGAGCTCTTTATTCTCGCGCTCTAAGACGGCAAGGCGTTCTTCAGTTGATTGCGTATTAGAAGAGGGTTTAGACGGTTGAGCTTGAGATTTCTTGACCCATGCTCTAAGTGTTTCTGGGGTACATCCCAGTTTATCTGAAATCGATACTAGCGCAGCCCAAAGAGAAGGGTATTCATGCTGTTGTGTGGTAACAAGCCTAATTGCACGTTCACGAAATTCTGATGTATAGCGATTTGATTTTTTCATAGTTCCAGTTTCTCAAGTTATTGAGTCTCTGGCAAACACGGGGCGATTCATTGTTCTGTTCAACCAATCGATTACTTTTCGCCTTTTGCTTTGAGGAATGAAATCTATTGATCATCACTGCCAATGTTAGCGGAACAGTTAATAACGCAATAGGGAAAGCGTAGTAATTTACAAACCCAGCTAATGACTCTGCGCTAATATGAGGGCTGTAAATACTTTTTGTTATTAATTCTGTGGTCAATATCCAAGAAATCCAGATGATGAAAAATAAAGGAATGAGAACTACTATCCAAAATAGCTTGTTCTCGTGCAGAGCTTTGTCTTCTTCTACTTTAAAGCACTCACCAAGCCACTTTAAAATTCTATTGATTGTTTCCATATAAGGCTCATTGAAGTTTATTTGGAGAGTACTATATTCAAAATACGCAAAAACACCAAGGGCTGGTTATGATCATACATACTTAACTAAATATTTAATGACTAGCATAAAAAACGTTGCGCTAGAGTAATACGTTTCCGTACCTTTTTAATAGTCCAAATGCTATTCAGCCGTTAAATAAGTTTGGGGCTACTTAATAGTGATCTTTAGCTTTAAACTTACAACTATAAAATCAATACTCACAAGGAAGAACACTTGCATATCCAAATTGCAGAACACATCAAACTAGCTCCTTTAGTGGAAAGCGATGCTGCGGACATATTAAAAGCTGTTAATTTAAGTCGGGCAAGTTTAGGTAAATTTTTACCTTGGGTAGAAGGGGTAAACAATATTGAATCAGCTAAAAAGTACATACTCGACAGAGCAAACAGCGAGCTTAATGGTTCACGGTGGTTTAAAATTTATTATAAAGATAATCTGAGTGGTGTTTTTGCAATTAAGTCTATTTGCCCTGAGTTGAATATAGCGGAACTTGGTTACTGGTTAAGTAGTGATGCTCATGGTAACGGGATTATTAGTCAAATAATTTCAAAAGCTCCGCAGCTACTCACGAGCACTCATGTTAAATTTATCGAATTTAGGTGCCTAGAGAAAAATGCGGCAAGTATAAAGGTTGCGTTGAAATCAGGCGCTTTGCTCGTAGATGTTATACCTAATTTTTTAGTTGCAGATAATGTATTACAAAACCTAAATATTTATAGAACGCCAGTAAAATAATAAATATATTACAGCTCTCACCATCACAAAACGTAATTATTAATATCATATTTGATAATTTTTTGTCCTCACTACATTCATTTATCATGGCTAATTAATTCCTTTAATTACATTTAACGCGTTTGCCGTTAAGGAACATGCCATGAGTAAAAAAGAGCTAAATCGAAGAGATTTTATGAAGTTATCGGCTGCTGGGTTGGGTGCGGCGGCGCTGCCTATGCTGTTTACAAGTTTAAATGCTAATGCCAACCTGCAAGCAGCTGATAAAGGCAAGCAAGCAAATGGCTTAGACGATTCGCCAATGCCTTATCCGCGCACGTTTTCGCATATTGGTGTGTCAGTGCCAAACTTAGAACAAGCTGTTAAATTTTATACTGAAGTGCTGGGCTGGTATTTAATTATGAAACCCACACAAATAACAGAAGATAAGTCACCTATTGGTGAAATGTGTACTGATGTATTTGGTGCTGGGTGGGGCAGTTTTAAAATAGCCCATTTATCAACAGGGGATAGGGTGGGGGTTGAGCTATTTGAATTTAAAAATCAGCAAAACCCAAAAAATAATTTTGAGTATTGGAAAACGGGAATATTCCATTTATGCGTACAAGACCCTGATGTAGAAGGACTCGCTGATAAAATAGTGGCCGCGGGCGGTAAAAAGCGTATGAAAGCGCCGCGCTATTATTACCCAGGGGAAAAACCATACCGCATGATTTACATGGAAGACCCGTTTGGCAATATTTTAGAAATTTATAGCCACAGTTACGAGCTTATATATTCAAGTGGCGCTTATGGTTAATAAATTATGTAACGAGTCACTGTACTTCATTGAATAAACGCTAATAAAAAAGCGTTGCCCTAGAGCAACGCTTTTTTCTATTTTTTGATAGCTGATAGCTGATAGCTGATAGCTGATAGCTGATAGCTGATAGCTGATAGCTGATAGCTGATAGCTTACTTATTCCGCCGCTAAGTAATCTAAAACCACTTGGTGGTGATCTTTAGTTTTAAACTTATCAAATAAGTGTTTAATTTTACCGTCTTGGCCTACTAAAAAGGTTAAGCGGTGAATACCATCGTACTCTTTACCCATAAACTTTTTGTAGCCCCATACGCCAAATGCTTCAGCGATGGCGTGATCTTCATCGGCGAGTAAATCAAAGTTAAGCTCTTTTTTAGTTTCAAAGTTTTTAAGGCGCTTAATAGGGTCTGGGCTAATACCTACAACGCGGGTGTTAAATTGAGCAAGCTGCGCTTGTTGGTCACGTAAGTTTTCGGCTTGAACCGTACAACCCGGTGTAGAAGCTTTAGGGTAAAAGTACACCAGTACTTGTTGCTCTTTTAACAGCTCACTTAAGGTGACTGTTTCGTCGTTTTGATTTTGTAAGCTAAATTCTGGTGCAGTATCACCGGCTTGTAATGGACTAATTTTGTTCATGCTGTGCTCCTTAGCGAATACGTTTAAAAATATAATCTACGTTAAGACTGTGCGAAAGGTTTTCAAAGGTCACTTTAAATTGGTCTATATCAACCTCTACTGGGATATTAAACTCAATTTCGCAGCGCATTTTAGTGTCGGTTTCTTCATCGTAGGTGTCTGACTTTAATGAGCAGATACTAATGTGGTGATCGGCAAAAAAACGCGTTACTTTACTCAGTGTACCTGGGGTGTCTATCCCTGTGTATTCAAGGGTATAGCCTGCGCAAAATTCACTTTCGGTGTGGCGAGTGGTGCTGCGCTTCATCATGGTGAGTAGGCCTAGCTCCATGCCTTTAGTAGGCAAGGTGTGCTCTATGCGGCTAATGGCCGACATATCGCCGCTTAGCAGCATGGTAAAGGTAAATTCGCTGCCTAAAATGGCTATTCGGCTATCTATAATGTTGCAATGACAATCACTTACAAGCTGTGTAAGTTCACTTACAATTCCCGGTCTATCTTCGCCAATAGCGGTTAAAACAATTTGATGATTTGAAAATGCAGTCATGAAGTTTAATACCTACGTTTTTTGAAATATAACAACCGAGTTGGTATAGCCCGCTGCGCATACACTACGTTGCACGGCGGCGAAGTTTAACACAAAAAGCGCCCTAAACTACATAGGCGCTTAATTAAAGGCCACGGCAAGATCATTATAAATTGAACTTATAGAGCAAGTAGTGATCAGATCAAGGCATAATAATTACTTGGTCGCATAAATATGAGCACTACTTTTCTGAAACATTTTAATTCAATTACAGATCCTCGCATTGAACGTTGTAAAAAGCATGAACTTATCGATATTCTTCTCCTTGCTATTAGCGCTGTACTCTCTGGTGCAGAAGGATGGGAAGATATTGAAGACTTTGGGCACCTAAAGCTTGATTGGTTAAAAAAATACGGTACGTTCAACGCAGGAATTCCAAAACATGACACGATTGCTCGCGTCATGTGTCGGTTAAAAGCAAATGAAATAGAAAGGGCATTTCAATCTTGGATATCATCACTGATTGAAACCACAGGTGCAGATATCATCGCTATCGATGGCAAAACCGCACGACGTTCATTTACCACAAAAGACAGAAAAAGTGCCTTACACACGGTCAGTGCATGGAGTTGCCAACACCAGTTAGTGCTTGGGCAGACGGCTGTTGATAATAAAACAAATGAAATCACCGCAATACCAGAATTACTCACCCTGCTCGATATTGAAAACAGTATCATTACGTTAGATGCGATGGGATGCCAACAAGAAATAGCAAAACAAATCATCCAACAAAAAGCAGATTATATTCTTGCACTTAAAGGTAATCATTCAGGCATGCAAAAGGAACTAGAAGCGTGGTGGCACAAGTGCGAGCGTGAAAGGTTAACTCAGCATAATTGTGATGAATATACCGAAATAAGCTCAGGACATGGGCGTGTTGAAACACGTACATGCCAGCAGTTACTTATAGATAAAAGCTGGTTAGGCAAGGATTATCGTTGGCCTGGCTTAACGAGTATTATTAAGGTCAGGGCTGAAGTTCATGATAAGTCGGCAGGGTCGGATACCACTGAAACACGCTGGTATATAAGTTCATTAGACTTAAATGCAGCGCAAGCACTCAATGCGGTACGCAGTCACTGGCAGGTTGAAAGCATGCATTGGATGCTTGATATGAACTTCAGAGAAGATGAATCGAGAATACGCAAACTTCAAGGGCCATTAATGTTTAATGTAATGCGAAAGATAGCCATGGCGCTTTTTAAACAAGATACATCTAAGTCAGCTAGTATGGCGAGGAAAAAGAAAATGGCAGGGCTAGACGATGATTACCGCTCAACCCTGTT
>NZ_AUTO01000360.1:0-8167 GCF_000498055.1 Pseudoalteromonas sp. TB51 | reverse complement strand
CCCCGCCACTTTTAAGCACCCCCTTTATAGCTTATGGGGAGATTGGGTCATGTTTAAAGATATACTTACAGGTAAAATAAAATTTTAATTTTTATATTATTTTATTATAAAAATCACTCGCAACCTTTTTAAACGCTATACAAATTTCAGATTAAATAACCCGCTCTTTATATGTTAATTTATTTAACATATAAAAGGTGGGTTATACACTTAATTTAAAAAAACACTGAGTAACAGCTATTATTAAAGGCGTACACACTGCTCTTACCTGTTAACTAAAAGTAAACCTCATTATTGCCAATTATTTTAAGCTCCATAGGTACTTACAAAACCTAGCCTATTTATAGCTTTTACCTCATTTAGTTTTATTTATTAAACCTTGTAACTATATATCCTTTAATTTTAATTGAATGTTATTCAATTGACTCATTTTGTTAATGCGGTTTATGTTCTCAAAGCAGCTCCATTAAAAAGTAGCGGCTATAAAAACAAAAATTTTTAAATCAATGGGTGATCAGATGAGGATTAACAACATGAATCAAAGCCTACCGTTTAGGTTAAATAACTTAAAAGTGAGTACAGCAGTGGCTGTGGGTGCATCGCTTTCGCTATTTGGTGCGTTTACTGCACACGCGGCACAGCAAACACCTCAAGTACAAGAAGATATAGAGCAAATTAGCGTAATTGGCTCACGCCGTTTAGGGCGCACAGTAGAAGACAGCGCCGTACCTATTGATATTATTGGCGCTGAGGCGCTTACCAGTTCAGGCCTTACTGAAACAAACGCGCTACTGAGCAATTTGTTACCAAGTTTTAACTTTCCACAGGCATCACTTACTGATGGCAGCGACCATGTACGCCCTGCACAACTACGTGGTTTAGCACCCGATCATACCTTAGTGCTGGTTAATGGGAAGCGTCGTCATAGTAGCGCACTGCTTAATTTAAATGGTTCAACGGGGCGCGGCTCATCTTCTGTAGATTTAAATGCAATACCAGCTAATGCTATTGAACGCATTGAAGTTTTACGCGATGGCGCTGCAGCGCAATACGGCTCTGATGCTATAGCGGGTGTGATTAACATTGTGCTTAAAAGCGCAGGCAGCGGCGGCTCCCTTGCGGCTATTTATGGGGCTAATATCACCGAAATGGATGGTGTACCTCAGCTTGAATCGGTATCTGAGGGTAGCGATGGCAACCTAGCATTTACCGAAGGCGGCGATCGCTCTTTAACCGATGGGCAAACACTTACTTTGCAAGGTAATATTGGTTTAGAGCTTGGTGATAATGGCTTTTTAAACATTTCGACCGAATACCGCGACCGCCACTCAACTAACCGTGCCGATTACGATCAACGCGAAAACTACGACCGATTAGAAGATGGCTCGCTCGACCCCCGCGAGTTTACAGTTAACCGTTATAACCATAACTTTGGTAATGGGGATGTAGAAGACCTATCGGTTTTTTATAATGCAGGGTATCAACTAGCTAACGATGCAGATTTGTATTCATTTGGCTCTTACTCTAAACGTGAAGGTGAAGGCGCTGGTTTTTATAGACGCGCAAGCGATAGCCGTAATATAGAAGAAATATACCCCGACGGTTTTTTACCTGTGATCACCTCAGATATAAACGACTACTCACTCGCGTTAGGTGTTAAAGGCTTTATAAGTGATTGGAACTACGATGTATCGGCTGTGTATGGTGAAGATGCGTTCGAATTTGGTGTAACCAATAGTTTAAATACGTCATATGGCCCCACTAGCCAAACACGCTTTGATGCCGGTACGCTTACATACGATCAACTTACTTTAAATGTTGATTTAAGCCGCGAAGTAGACGTCAGCTTTTTAGAAAGCGCGGTAAGTGTTGCCATTGGGGCTGAGTACCGCACAGAAGGCTATCAAATAGAAGCTGGCGAAGAAGCCTCATACGCACAAGGCTCATTTGGCCCAGGTGGCGTAGTCACAGGCGAAGATGGCCCATTTGGTGCAGCAGGTGCGCAGGTATTTCCAGGCTTTACACCTGAATCAGAAGGTGACAACAGCCGCCATAATGTAAGCTTTTACGTAGATTTAGAAACCTACCTGACAGATGATTGGAACATAGCTGTGGCAGCCCGTTATGAGGATTACTCAGATTTTGGCGATACACTTAACGGCAAAATTGCAACGCGCTATTTGTTAACCGAAGATTTAGCCATACGCGCTTCAGCCTCAACAGGATTTAGAGCACCTTCATTACAACAGCAATATTTTACCTCGGTTGCTACCGTATTTGTTGATAGCGTTCCGACCGAAACCGGCACCTTTGCACCAAGCAGCGATGTAGCCAAAGCGCTTGGCTCACCGGGCCTTGATGCCGAAGAAGCCACTAACTACGGGGTTGGCTTTACTTGGTCTTCCGACTTTAATTTCAGCTTATCGGTTGATTACTATCAAATACTAATTGATGACCGTATTGTTTTATCTAACAATTTATCGGGCGCAGCAATAGAAGAGCTACTAGCAGGTACGGGCGCTAACCAAGGCCGCTTTTTCTTAAACGCTATAGATAGTAAAACGCGGGGTGTTGATGTGGTTGCCTCGTACAACTTAATCACCGATGGCTATGGCGATATTGCCTTTAACTTAGGGTATAACTACGGCAAAAATGAAGTCACTGATATTATTGACCCGCCCGCTGAACTGCAAGGTGCAGGGTTTGATCAAGACAACTTGTTCTCAGGTACAGAGCTGCGCCGCTTTGAAGTAAGCACCCCGCGCAATAAATACAATTTAAGTGCTACATGGACCCATGATGCGCTGCGTACCACACTAAGAACTACGCGTTATGGTGAAACGCAAGACCCTTCATCAACGCCTGAACTAAACGAGGTATTAAAGCCTAAGTGGATCACTGATTTAGATGTAGCCTATGCCGCTACTGATAACCTAACGCTTAGTTTAGGTGCCAATAACATTTTTGATGTATACCCAGATCCTACCCGCGAAAATGTAGAAGAAGTCTCTACTTTTTCTCGCTTGTTTGCTTATTCGAGCTTTTCGCCCTACGGATTTAATGGCCGTTACGTGTACGGCAAAATAGAAATGAAGTTTTAAGCGCTAAACATTTCAAAAAGTACTCAAAAACACAAAAGCCACCTAGTCGGTGGCTTTTTACTGCGAACTGCTCAAATCAATTAGATTTTAGTTAACCAGCCGTGTTTGTCTTCACTTTTACCCCATTGAATATCGTTCAATGCTTGGCGTAATCGCGCTGTTGTAGGGCCTGGCTCGCCACTGCCTACTTTGTATTCTTTATCGTTATGAATAAACGTGCCTACCGGCGTTAACACCGCAGCTGTGCCTGAAAGTGCAGCTTCTGTACCTGGCTTTGCAGCACGCTCTAAAAGCTCGGTAACGCTAAAGTTACGCTCGCTTACCGTCATGCCTAAATCTTTTGCAATGGTTAAAATGCTATTACGGGTTACGCCATGTAAAAACGTGCTATCAAGCGCTTTGGTAATAATTTCGTTACCGTCAATAAGAATAAAGTTAGCTGCACCTGTTTCTTGTACGTCGCCGCCAGGGCAAAACAAGATTTGATCGGCTTGGTATTTTTCGCGTGCTGCGCTAATTGGTGCAAGTGCACTGGCATAGTTACCGCCACTTTTTACCATGCCCATGTGCGGGGCACAGCGCATGCCATCTTCTTCAAGTAATACACGCAGTGCAGTAGCGCCGCCGGTAAAGTAATCGCCAACTGGCGATAAAAGTGTATATAACAACGAGCTCATTGACGGCGCAGCCGCTTTACCAATGGCAGCCTCTGTTCCTATGTGAGTTGGGCGAATGTACATAGAGCCTGGTGGTAATGGCGTTTCATCAGCATACTCTTTAACAATCTCGATAATCATGTCTTTTAGCATTTGACCGTCAAAACTTGGTAAGCTTAATAGCGCAGAGCTTTGCTGCATACGCGCAATGTTTGCATCTATTCTAAAAATATAAATAGAGCCATCTTCGTGGCGAAAAGCTTTTAAGCCTTCAAAACACGTGCTTGAATAATGAAGGACGTGCGCGCCCGCATGAAGTTCAAGTTTATCGGAAGGGACGATTGAGCTTTCGCTCCATTGGTTATCAGAAAAACGAGCTTGAATCATCTGCGGCATAAACACGGTACCGAATGCGGCCATTTTAATCTCTCTTGTGTGGTCTATTTTTCTCCATTGTATGACATTCATGCATCATTTAACCATAGCAAAACTGAGGCTTTTTTAATTATCAAAAAGAAATTTTTGCAACTGCTGTTTATAAATTGGCCATATTGTT
The DNA here is from genome assembly GCF_000498055.1 of Pseudoalteromonas sp. TB51. NCBI lineage: Bacteria > Pseudomonadati > Pseudomonadota > Gammaproteobacteria > Alteromonadales > Pseudoalteromonadaceae > Pseudoalteromonas > Pseudoalteromonas sp. TB51. Next base: position 3,854 of record NZ_AUTO01000360.1, on the reverse strand, counting down.
GAGCACATACAAAAAAGCCGATTAATGCATCTTCATTAATCGGCTTTTTAAAGGCACATTATTTATTTAAACGAGTACCTTATAATACGTTTTAATACCGAGCTGTACTGTTTAAAAAAACCACCGGTATGATAATCAATACCGTGCTTTTGCATAACGGCTTGCACTTGGGGGGCCACCTCTTGATAGCGAGAGGACGGCATATCAGGAAATAAGTGATGCTCAATTTGGCAACTTAAATGCCCAGTTAAAACATGAAACCAATGTGGGCCTTTGATATTTGATGAGCCTAAAACTTGGCGATAGTACCACTGCCCTTGCGTTTCGTTAATGCAGTCCTCTTGTTTAAAGGTTTCGGTGTACTCGGTAAAGTGGCCACAAAAAATAATGGTTGAAGTCCATAAATTACGGATCAAATTTGCCAGTAAGTTGCCTGCTAATACCCATAAAAACAAAGGGCCTGCCAATAAAGGAAATATCACATAATCTTTTATTAATTGGCGCGCACCTTTACTAAAAAAGCGCTGTTTTAGGGTAGAATGCGATACACCCCCTTCGCGGTTTTCTTTCTTTTTACCTATAAACACACGTTCCGCTGCCAGTTCGTGATACGACACCCCCCACTGAAACAGCACACTTAAATTTATATATGTAATAAACTGCCACACATTTTTTAAGCGCCATTTAAAATCATTGCTTAAACGTAATAAACCATAACCAAAGTCGCGGTCTTTACCAATAATATTAGTGTAGGTGTGGTGCTCAAAGTTATGAACGCGATGCCAACTTTGCCCATCGCAAGCAATATCCCATTCGTAGTGTTGCGAGTTAAGCTGCTTATCGTTCATCCAATCGTATTGGCCGTGCATAACATTGTGGCCAATTTCCATGTTGTCTAAAATTTTTGCCAGCGCTAATAACAGTACACCCGCAACCCATAAAAGTGGCTGAATAAAGCCCAGCATAAGTAAAATACGGCCACNCTCCACTCACATAGCCGCTGCTTTTTAACAACCGAGCGAATGTAGTTTGCATCTTGTTGCCCTACTTTGCCTAGCGTATCCATTTTTATGCTATCTAAATCGTGGGCTAACTGATCAAAGTTTATGTTTTTCATAGCTGTAACTCCAAGTCGCTAACAGGTTGACTTACACACAGTTGAATTAACTGCTCGCCGTTATCACTCAACTCACCAGTTTTTAAATTACGCACCACGCCTGACTTTTTAATGCACTGGCACTGGTGGCAAATACCAATGCCACACCCGCGTTTAACCGGTAATTGTTTTGCTTCAAACTGTGCTAACAATGCGTTATTAGCATTTACGACATGAGCGCTGCTATTAATCTGTACGTTAAACAGGCTGTCGTCATTTTGGCTTGGCAGCGTTAAACCAAATGCCTCCTGGTAGTAATTTAAATGGTGTTTTTTAGCAAAGTCACACACCGTTTTCATGAAGTTTGCAGGCCCACAGCAGTATATGTCTGGGTTTTCCCATACATTTACATGGCGAGTAATATCATCTGATTGCTCGCGTGTGAGCAGTAAAAACGAAAAATGCGAAAACTGGTTTGCTAATGCGCTTAGCTCGTCTACACATTGGTGCGCTGCGGCTTTGGCATAATAAATCAGCGATACTTTTTGTGTGGTATGTTTTAAATGCTCACTAATCATGGCAAGCATAGGTGTAATACCCGAGCCGCCCGCTATAAACGTTGCATTGTTTTGGGTGTTTTTATAAACAAAGTCGCCACTAGGCGCTGAAATATTGCACCACTCACCGACTCGTAAAGCACTGCTTAAAAGGCTTGTAAAACGCCCTTGCTCATTAGTTTTAATTAATAAACGCACCAAGCCCGTAGCTTTAAATTGCTCAGGGCTTGAGGCAACCGTAAACACACGAGTTAATAAACGCCCGTTTATTTCTACCGTTAAACTAATATGTTGGCCAGCAATGTGTGCCTGCCAGTGCTGAGTTGGCTTTAAGGTAATACTTAAAAAATCACCATTGTGCTGCGTCAGCTCTTCTATTTTTGCTCTATAAAGACCAGCACGCCACGCAGGCTTAACCATTTGCATAATGGGCTCAATGTAGCCTGCAAAGCTTTGATGGTGTAAAAACCACTTCGAAAATTGGTCTAATACTTTAGTAATCATCACTATTAATCTCTTGGATATTAAATATTGAATTTGAACTTACATGTGTACGCTAAAACTTCAGCGCACAAGTGTACGCCCAAAAAAATTAATTTCAATAGCATTAGAGTAAATATTCAGTTTTTTAGCACAGTTTTTACGCAGCGTCCTAATTTAAAGTGCTGTACTAAAGCCTCAATTAAGGTGTAATAAATAGCTGTTTAAAATATTAAAACCAGCCATACAGCACTGCGGGCAAACTCTTTATGATTGAAATATATATAGTTTTTATTTAAGCGCTACATTTAGCAAAATCTGCAGCAGCATGCTAATGTAGGTATTACTTGCTTATTTATTGGACAGGACAACAACTGTGTTTTTACCAACAAAAACGATTGCTAAAACATTATCAACGGCGTTTATAGCTGTACTCGTTTCAACGCCGGTGGCGGCTGTTGATTACAAAAACCTTGATGTGTTACCGCTTAATGTAAAGGCCGTCAGTGTGGCTAAAGGGGTAACTATCACGGCAAGATCATTATAAATTGAACTTATAGAGCAAGTAGTGATCAGATCAAGGCATAATAATTACTTGGTCGCATAAATATGAGCACTACTTTTCTGAAACATTTTAATTCAATTACAGATCCTCGCATTGAACGTTGTAAAAAGCATGAACTTATCGATATTCTTCTCCTTGCTATTAGCGCTGTACTCTCTGGTGCAGAAGGATGGGAAGATATTGAAGACTTTGGGCACCTAAAGCTTGATTGGTTAAAAAAATACGGTACGTTCAACGCAGGAATTCCAAAACATGACACGATTGCTCGCGTCATGTGTCGGTTAAAAGCAAATGAAATAGAAAGGGCATTTCAATCTTGGATATCATCACTGATTGAAACCACAGGTGCAGATATCATCGCTATCGATGGCAAAACCGCACGACGTTCATTTACCACAAAAGACAGAAAAAGTGCCTTACACACGGTCAGTGCATGGAGTTGCCAACACCAGTTAGTGCTTGGGCAGACGGCTGTTGATAATAAAACAAATGAAATCACCGCAATACCAGAATTACTCACCCTGCTCGATATTGAAAACAGTATCATTACGTTAGATGCGATGGGATGCCAACAAGAAATAGCAAAACAAATCATCCAACAAAAAGCAGATTATATTCTTGCACTTAAAGGTAATCATTCAGGCATGCAAAAGGAACTAGAAGCGTGGTGGCACAAGTGCGAGCGTGAAAGGTTAACTCAGCATAATTGTGATGAATATACCGAAATAAGCTCAGGACATGGGCGTGTTGAAACACGTACATGCCAGCAGTTACTTATAGATAAAAGCTGGTTAGGCAAGGATTATCGTTGGCCTGGCTTAACGAGTATTATTAAGGTCAGGGCTGAAGTTCATGATAAGTCGGCAGGGTCGGATACCACTGAAACACGCTGGTATATAAGTTCATTAGACTTAAATGCAGCGCAAGCACTCAATGCGGTACGCAGTCACTGGCAGGTTGAAAGCATGCATTGGATGCTTGATATGAACTTCAGAGAAGATGAATCGAGAATACGCAAACTTCAAGGGCCATTAATGTTTAATGTAATGCGAAAGATAGCCATGGCGCTTTTTAAACAAGATACATCTAAGTCAGCTAGTATGGCGAGGAAAAAGAAAATGGCAGGGCTAGACGATGATTACCGCTCAACCCTGTT
>NZ_AUTO01000359.1:0-3763 GCF_000498055.1 Pseudoalteromonas sp. TB51 | reverse complement strand
GGTTCAATAACAAGGCAATAATTTAGATATGTAGTGTTTCCTACATAAAAAATTATTAACGCTGTTAGTAAGTAGTATTGCCTTAAAAGCGCAGGTAAACGGTTCAATAACAAGGCAATAATTTAGATATGTAGTGTTTCCTACATAAAAAATTATTAACGCTGTTAGTAAGTAGTATTGCCTTAAAAGCGCAGGTAAACGGTTCAATAACAAGGCAATAATTTAGATGTGTAGTGTTTCCTACATAAAAAATTATTAACGCTGTTAGTGAGCCGTTTAACCAGCTTTCAACTTAGAATGAGTAGCTGTAGCCCAACTGTAGGGTACGAGGCTTACCTGGTTGAATACCGCCATTAGCACGATTAGCAATGTAGGTTTTATCAAACAAGTTATCAACGCTTAAGTATACTTTTTGATTGTCGTCGATGCGGTATTTAGCGGCTAAATCCCATACCACACGGCTATTAATAGCATTTAAGCCAGAGTCGGTTAAATCTGCATGTGAGTCAGATACATAGCGCAGTTGGCTGTGTACAACAAATGCTGATAATTCAGCACCCATAGAGAGTGCTACTTGGTTTTTTGGCACGTAAGGCATAGCGTCGCCTTTTTCTACTGTGCCCCAAATTTCTGAATCAAAAGTGTTTTTAAATTCAGAATCGGTGTAGGTGTAAGTTAGCTTAACCGGGAACATAACAGTATCGGTGTTAAAAGTATGGCCTGCACTAAATTCAACGCCAGAAACAGCTACTTCACCATAGTTATATTGATCGCCAATGTTCTCATCGCTACACCCTACAGCGGCAGTACAATTACCGTGCATGTTGTCGTAATCAGAATAAAACGCAATAATTTCACCATTAATACCGCTTACGTTATAGCGTGAACCAAATTCAATATTTACACTTTTTTCTTCTTCTTGGTCGGCATTACCCGGCGCGGCTGGTGCATAACCTTGTTGAATACCAGCAAGTAGAGTGATGTTGTCGTTTACTGTGTAAGTTGCACCGAGTGACGGCACTAAAATATCAGTGTCGTTCGACACATTTTTAGTTAAACCATTGCTGCGTTTAGGATCCGACTTTGCCCACTCTTCACGGGTAATCGTAATGTCTTCGAAGCGCAGGCCAGCACTGATCACTAATGCATCTAGCGTCCATTCGTCTTGAATAAATAAAGTACGTGCAGTGGCACTATCTACGCGGTTACTGTCTGAGCCCGGAACTCCGCGCTCTGTCAGTGTCATGCTTAAGTCTTGATTAAGCGTGTACTCGTCTTGCCACTGAAAGCGATCCATTTCGTCTTCATGGTAACGCATACCCACAGTTATATAGTGATTGCCAGCAGGAATATGCAGCTCAGACTGAATACCTTTAGCTTGGTAGTCGCGGTTATTTGCTTTTATAGCAATGCCTTCAATACCTTGTGCGGTAGGGTTGGCTTCAAATTCGCTGTACTGCTCAAGGTAGCTTTCGCTTACTTTACTGGCTTTATACCAGTTACGATGAAAGTCGTTTAAATATGCCGTAGCAAGTAGTTCGTAACCTGCACCAAAGCGATATGCATAGTTAAGTTGATAAGCATTGTGACGGGTATTCATTTCATCATTTTGCGATGCCGCATAACGACGGTATGGCGTTGCTTGGTAATCGGCATCGGTTAAGCCCATGTAAGTTTCGTCTGATGTTTCGTCTGAATACTTAATTTTTAGCTCAAGGTTATGCGCGTCATTTTTACCAAATGTATGGCCTAACTTTAATAGTAAGTCAGTTTTTTCAAAGCCGGTGTTGTCATCGCCAACTGGCAGGTCTTTAAAACCATCTGCGCCGTAGGTAAATACTTCAATTAAACCCGCGGTATTGTTTTTTTCTTTGGCAAAATAAGCATGGCCTTTATAGTAGCCATCGCTACCTAAGGCAGCATCAAGCATACCTGTTGAGCTATTAGGCTCGGTTGGTAAGCTGCGCGATAATAAGTTTAAAACGCCGCCTGTAGTACGTGGACCATATTTAACCGATGCAGCACCTTTTAATACTTCAATAGACTCCATGCGGCCCATAGTAGGGAAGTAATAAGCCGAAGGAGCCGAGTAAGGCGCAGGTGCTACAAGTACACCATCTTCCATTACTGATATTTTGTCGTTACGACCAGTGCCAGTTCCGCGCATACCTATATTAGGGCGCAGGCCGTAGCCGTCTTCTTCTTGTACGTAAACACCAGGTACAGAGGCTAAAACACGAGAAATGTCGGTAAATTCAAATTTTTGCAGCTCAGCATCCGAAATAAACGTTGCAGAGCCCGGAATATCGTTAATAGCTTGTTGTGAGCCTATAACTGTAATTTGTTCAAAGTTACGCTCTACCTTACCCATATCTTTTGCCATTGCAGTTGCACTAATAGACAAGGCAACCGCAGTTGCAAGGGTAGATACTAAAAACTTATGTGCCATTGAGACTATCCTAAATTGGGTCAATTAACTAAATTGGCGCAATTTAAACACGTTAACGAATGAGAATCAATGTTATTCAGCGTTTACGTGTGTAAGTTTTTATAACTAAAAATCTTCATATCACGGCAAGATCATTATAAATTGAACTTATAGAGCAAGTAGTGATCAGATCAAGGCATAATAATTACTTGGTCGCATAAATATGAGCACTACTTTTCTGAAACATTTTAATTCAATTACAGATCCTCGCATTGAACGTTGTAAAAAGCATGAACTTATCGATATTCTTCTCCTTGCTATTAGCGCTGTACTCTCTGGTGCAGAAGGATGGGAAGATATTGAAGACTTTGGGCACCTAAAGCTTGATTGGTTAAAAAAATACGGTACGTTCAACGCAGGAATTCCAAAACATGACACGATTGCTCGCGTCATGTGTCGGTTAAAAGCAAATGAAATAGAAAGGGCATTTCAATCTTGGATATCATCACTGATTGAAACCACAGGTGCAGATATCATCGCTATCGATGGCAAAACCGCACGACGTTCATTTACCACAAAAGACAGAAAAAGTGCCTTACACACGGTCAGTGCATGGAGTTGCCAACACCAGTTAGTGCTTGGGCAGACGGCTGTTGATAATAAAACAAATGAAATCACCGCAATACCAGAATTACTCACCCTGCTCGATATTGAAAACAGTATCATTACGTTAGATGCGATGGGATGCCAACAAGAAATAGCAAAACAAATCATCCAACAAAAAGCAGATTATATTCTTGCACTTAAAGGTAATCATTCAGGCATGCAAAAGGAACTAGAAGCGTGGTGGCACAAGTGCGAGCGTGAAAGGTTAACTCAGCATAATTGTGATGAATATACCGAAATAAGCTCAGGACATGGGCGTGTTGAAACACGTACATGCCAGCAGTTACTTATAGATAAAAGCTGGTTAGGCAAGGATTATCGTTGGCCTGGCTTAACGAGTATTATTAAGGTCAGGGCTGAAGTTCATGATAAGTCGGCAGGGTCGGATACCACTGAAACACGCTGGTATATAAGTTCATTAGACTTAAATGCAGCGCAAGCACTCAATGCGGTACGCAGTCACTGGCAGGTTGAAAGCATGCATTGGATGCTTGATATGAACTTCAGAGAAGATGAATCGAGAATACGCAAACTTCAAGGGCCATTAATGTTTAATGTAATGCGAAAGATAGCCATGGCGCTTTTTAAACAAGATACATCTAAGTCAGCTAGTATGGCGAGGAAAAAGAAAATGGCAGGGCTAGACGATGATTACCGCTCAACCCTGTT
>NZ_AUTO01000358.1:0-12119 GCF_000498055.1 Pseudoalteromonas sp. TB51 | reverse complement strand
GGCTCGGGTAGCAACGGCGGAAAAGATAACCAACACGCAGAGCTTAAATTTGTAACAACGCTTGCTGATTTAACAATTACAGGGCGTTTATCTTACGATGATGTAAGCGAGACTAACTACAACAGTGTAAGTCTTGCGCAATTTGAACAAACGCCAGAGTGGGATCAGCTAACGTGGAACTGGACAGGCGTTCCACATTACGACCAAATGTTTGCTGAGGGCTGGGGTACACTGCGTGAAAATACGTTAGCGTATTTAAAGTTTGAATATGCGCTTTCGCCAACATCGCTTATTACAGTGAGCCCTTATTATCATAAAAACTCGGGCCGTGGCGATTGGATCCCACCGTATTTAACAACTCCAGTAGATGAAAACGGCAACCCAACTACAGAGGGCGGCACTAACGCAGGCTCTTACGGTTTTGTAGATAGCGCAGGTAACGCACTGGCACCAAACGAAGGTTGTACGGCAAGTTTAAGCTGGCCGTGGGAGTCGGGCCCTGGTTTAAACCCAGCATGTTACGATGATACGGCAATACCTGTAATGTCGTATCGTCATACGCATTACAAAAAAGACCGCTTAGGGGTTACTGCTAACTACCAAGCTACGTTTGGCATGCACGACATAGAAGCCGGTTTTTGGTATGAGCAAAGCGACCGTGACGAGTCTCGCGATTGGCACAAAGTAATTAATGCCAGCATTTACCACCACTTTGATAGCACGCCATACTGGACCCAGTATAAAAACACCTTTGAGACCGACACCCTTAAATGGTACGCGCAGGATTCAATGGCCCTTGGCGATTTCACGCTTAACGTAGGTGTTAAAAAGTACCTTGTTGATATTGAAAAGTACGACCATTATCAAAATGCCACAACCGCTAAAGTTAATAGTGACTCTGATGTGTTATTTAGTGGTGGTATTTTGTATCAGCTAAATAACTCAACCGAGCTATTTACCAGCTATAGCGAAAACTTTGCAGCCATAAAAGACGGTGTACTTGAGCGCGACAGCTCTGATTTATCAGCCATTGAAGCTGAAACCGCTGAAAACATCGATTTAGGTGTACGTTATCAAAATAACGCGTTAAACCTGACCGCAACAGCGTATTCAATTGAATTTGATAACCGTATTACGTTCATTGCCCCTGGTAGTGACACTGGCGGTATTGATTACACCATAGGTACAAATGGCTCTTACTTAAACGTAGGGGGTATTGAATCGCAAGGTTTAGAGCTGTCGGCAAGTTACATGCTAAGCCCACAATGGAGTGTATATAGCTCGTACACGAATAATGATTCAGAGTACAAAGGCGATGCACCCGGGTTTGAAGCAGGTGAAAAAGTTATAGACTCAGTAGATGACTTATTTGTGCTATCGACCGATTACTTTAGCGGTGATTTCCGCTTTGGTTTATCGGCTAAATACACCGGTGAGCGTGGCGAAGTTGATGGCTATACCGTGGTTGATTTAAACGCAGGTTACGCAACCGATATAAACGCAGGACCATTTAAAGCTATTGATGTTGCCTTTGTTGTTTATAACGTTACCGATAAAAGCTATTTAGCGGGTGGTACGGGCAATGGCAGCACTTACTTTATTGGTGCACCACGTACAGCAGCACTGACGTTATCGGCTACGTTTTAATAGCCATAATGTACAGTAAATAATTAAAAGCCCATCTTTGATGGGCTTTTTGTTAAATGTACACAGTAATTAGGTACACAGTAGTTATGAACTCAATTATAAAAGCCACGGTATTTAGTATCATTGCATTAATCAGCAATACCGCAAGCGCAGCACAAAATGTAGTGCTAGTGACCCTTGATGGTGTGCGCTGGCAAGAGGTGTTTAGCGGGGCAGATAAAAACCTCATTAATAATGCCGATTTTGTTAAAAACCCAACGCAATTAAATAAGCAATTTTGGGCGCCTACCGCCAATAAGCGCCAGCAATTACTCATGCCATTTTTAACTCAACATGTGGCTAAAAAGGGCGTAATTGTAGGTGATAGAGCAAAAGGCTCTAATATGTCGGTGAGCAACCCTTGGTATTTTTCATACCCTGGGTATAACGAAATTCTCACCGGCGAAGTAGATGAAAAAATTAATAGTAACAATAAAGTATTAAACGCGAATAAAACCATTTTAGAGCGCCTAGATGAGCGTGCAGACTTTAAAGGTAAAACCGCTTTGTTTGGGAGTTGGGATGTATTTCCTTACATTGTGAATACACAGCGTAGTAACGTGTATGTGAATGCGGGTTTTATGCCCATAGAAAACGATTTATTTGCTGATGCTAAGCTTTTAAACGCATTGCAAAATGAAATTCCAAGCCCATGGGAAAACGTACGCTTAGACAGTTTTACTTACCGATTTGCTAAAGCGTATATGCTGGCAAAAACGCCGCGCTTGTTAGTTATTAGCTTAGGTGAAACCGACGACTTTGCGCACGATGGCCATTACGACCAATATTTAAAATCCGCAAGGCAAAGTGATGCGTTTTTAAAAGACTTATGGAACACAATTCAAACTACACCGGGCTATAAAAACAATACAACGCTTATTGTTACCACCGACCACGGCCGCGGGGGCAGTGCAAGTGACTGGCAACATCATAGCTCTAAACGTGCGTTGGCTGAGCTGCATTTAGCGGGTAATAAATTTCCTGAGGGCATTGTCGGCTCTGAGCATATTTGGCTTGCTGCCATTGGCCCTGCAATAAAAGGGCACGGTTTAATTACAACACAAAATGAGCTTAAACAGGCGCAGGTTGCAGCCACTGTTTTAAGCGCATTGGGTATAAACCCAAAACACCTAAATTCAAACATGGCACCGCCAATAAGTGAGATTTTAAAATGAAGCAGTTAGTAAAACCTATTACACACGCCGTATTAGCATTAGGGTTAGCGTTTAGCGCAAATACTATGGCAGCCCCTTCAAAAATTTTATTTGGCTCGTGTGGGCATCAAGATAAAGACATCCCAATATTTGACACCATTAATAAAGAGCAGGGCGATTTATTTATATTTTTAGGTGACAATATTTACGGCGACACCAACGATATGACGGTACTTGCCAATAAATACCGAAAATTAGGTGCAAAACCAGGCTTTAAAACACTAAAAGCGAATACGCCAATCATTGCGATGTGGGACGATCACGACTTTGGTCAGAACGATATTGGTAAAGACTACCCACATAAAGAGCAGTCTCGCCAAATTATGCTCGATTTTTGGGGCGAGCCTAAAAGCTCACCCAGACGCACCCGCACGGATGGCATTTACACGTCGTATATGTATGGTGAGGATGAGCAAAGCGTACACGTAATAATGCCCGATTTACGCTGGAACCGTGATGCACTTAACCACGTAAGCGAGCTTGAATATTACACTAAGCGTAAGCTTAATAACCAAGGCCCGTATAGCCCAACAGAGGTGAAAGGCGCCTCTATGCTAGGTGAGGCGCAGTGGCAATGGCTTGAGCAAGAGCTAAAAAAGCCTGCGGCTATAAAGCTAATTGCCTCAAGCTTGCAGTTATTACCCGATTTTACAGGGTGGGAGTCGTGGGCTAATTTCCCAGAGGATCGTAACCGTTTATTTGCGTTAATTAAAAAGCATCAAGTGAATGGGGTTATTATCATCAGTGGCGATACGCACTGGGGCGAAATATCAAAGTATCAACAAAACCTTGATTACCCTTTAATAGAAATGACCAGCTCAGGGCTCACTGAAAAGTGGAAAGACGTAAGCCCAAATAAACACCGTGTAGGTGATTACACCCACAATGTGAATTACGGCGATTTAAGCATAGATTGGCAACAAGCAGATCCGGCCATCTCACTTAAGCTTAAAGGGATAGATGGTAAAGTGATTATGCAAAGCGCATTTAGCTTATCAAGCATTAGCCCTTATAAATAAAATGACCTGAGCAATAAAACGCACAGTGATTAAAATTAACGCTGTGCGTTTAAACTCCCTGCTAACCCGCTGATTTATTAGTGCCAATTTGCTGATTGCGCTACCCCTATAAATGAAAATATCTTAAACTGGTTTTACTTCAAGTAAGGACTCCAGTTGTATGCTCAATATTATTCAATCAAACCGTATGGAAGCACTGCAGGCTCAGTTTAATCAGCTATTAAAAGTAAACCCGCTGCAAAGCCCATTCGATAAAGAAGTGGTATTAGTGCAGTCGCCGGGTATGTCTCAGTGGCTTAAAATTGGTTTAAGCGAAAACCTAGGGTTAGCCGCGCAGGTCGATTTTCCGCTGCCATCGAGCTTTATATGGCAGTTGTATCAGCAGTTATTGCCCAATGTGCCTAAAGAGTCGGCATTTAATAAGCCTAACCTTGCTTGGAAATTATTTGCAATACTGCCCAGCTGTATTGATGAACCGCTTTATTTGCCCTTAAAAACCTATTTAGAGGGCGACCTAGATGGGCAAAAAACCTTTGCCCTGTGTGAAAAAATTGCCGATGTGTACGACCAATATTTAATGTACCGCCCGCATTGGATTGCCACTTGGGATAGCGGCAAAGACGAACTTGACGATGTTGATGTAAGCATTGCTCCGTGGCAAAGCGATTTATGGCGAAAGCTGGTGGCGCACAGTAAAGCGCTTGGACAAAGCCAATTTCATCGTGCCAATATGCAAGGGCAGCTACTCGCCGCCCTTGAGAATATGGATAATAGCTTACTACCTAAGCGCATTAGTTTATTTGGTATATCAGCGATTGCGAGCTCGCAGCTTGAGGTGTTTGAAGCCCTGAGCAAAAAAACAGAGGTGTTTTTATTCTTTTTTAATCCTAGCGAGCATTATTGGGGCGATGTGGTTGATGAAAAAACAGCAGCCAAAATAAATGCCAAATACGCCAAAATGCCGCTTTTAGAAGCGCAGCAAAAAAAACAAACTAACCCTGATGAAGAATACTACTTTATAGGTAATCCGCTTTTATCGTCATGGGGAAAACTAGGGCGCGACTACTTTGAGCAACTCGTACAACTTGATGCGCGTTGGATTGATGGCTTTATAGATGCGTTTGACGATAGCTTACTGGGTCAAATTCAAAGCGAGATTTACCAACTGGCATTTAAAGGTGAGTCGCTTACCGATAATAAACAGTGGTTTATAAATGATGAGGGCAAACTGCCCATTAGCGACACCGACACCAGTATTACCTTAAGTGATTGCCACACAGCGCTTAGAGAAGTTGAGCGCTTGCACGACTATTTACTTACTTTGTTTAATCAAAACCCGTCGCTCACTCCTAAAGACATTATTGTAATGATGCCTGATGTAGGTACGTACAGCCCGTATATTGAAGCGGTGTTTGGCGGCGCGCAAAACACCAGTCGATTTATTCCTTATGCATTGGCCGATTTAGCCATAGAGCAAGAAAAACCGGTGCTGAGCTCGTTTGCCAGCTTAGCCAATTTGCCGTTTTCGCGTTTTGGTGTTTCGGATATTCTTGATTTATTGCAAGTAACACAAATTGCCGAAAAATTTGCGCTAGAGGCGCACGAGTACGAACAAATTCAATATTGGCTTGAGCGTGTAGGGGTTAAATGGGGTATAAATGCTGAGCACAAAAGCAGCTTTGATTTACCCGCAATAGATTTAAATACCTGGCAGCATGGTTTAAACCGTTTACTGCTAGGCATAGCCCAGCGCGATGAACAATGCCCGTTTAACGGCATTTATAGTGCCGATGAAGTAGAGGGCATGGCGCTTGATACCCTTAATAAATTGGTGCATTTTATTGATGTACTGCAGCGCTTTAAAGATGAGCTAACCCCTGATGATACCCTTAGCAATAAAGCGGATATTTTATCTGAGCTAATAAATGCTATTTATTTCAATGAAGGCGAAGACAGCTGGGATTTGCTGGTACTGCAAAATGTTTTAGAGGAGCTTAAAAAGCACCACGATAATGGTGATTACGATAAACAGGTATCGCAACGAATTGTAAGCTACCTGATAAAACAAGGCATTCAAGAAAAAGGGGTAGGGCAGCGCTTTTTAGTGGGGCAAGTTAACTTTTGTACACTAATGCCTATGCGCGCCGTGCCGTTTAAAGTCGTGTGTATGCTTGGCTTAAACGATGCCGATTACCCACGTACGGTGCAGCCAATAGGGTTTGACTTAGTGCCGTATTCTAAAAAACAAAAAGGTGACCGTTCACGTAAATTAGATGACCGCTACTTATTTTTAGAAGCCCTCCTGAGTGCCCGCGAAAATTTATACATAAGTTACATTGGCCGCTCGTGTTTTGATAATCAACCACGTATGCCCTCAACCTTAGTAAGCGAGCTTTTAGAGTACATAGGCCGCAGCTTTACGTTAGCAAATAACAGCGAAAAAACGCTGCCTGAGTGTTTAATTAATCAGCAGCACTTACAGCCTTTTAATCGTGCGTATTACACAGAAGACACTGAAGCTGATGAAAAGCTGAGTAATCACAGTTTTAATCCTATTTGGCTGCCAAGCGAGCGTATAGACGCGCAGCCGCTAACAGCCATTGATGTAACAGCGCCCGCGCAATTAGAGCTTGATGTATTTATTCGCAGTGTGTGTAACGCACAAGAGAGCTTTTACCAGCAAACATTAGGTTTACGCCTTCCTGAATTTAACGAAGTAGCAAAAGATGAAGAGCCTTTTAGCCTAGATGCGCTGCGCCGCTACTTTTATTTAGACGAAATACTGCAAGCCAACATTAATGAGCAACCTTTAAGTACAGAGCAAATATTGCAACGGGGGGAGCTGCCACAAGCCAATGTAGGCAATTTAGTGTATGAGAGCATGGCACACCGAGTAGATGCACTAACCGGGCAAGTAAAAGAGCATATTAAAAGCGGCAAAACCGACCCGCTTGAGGTGTCTTTGCGCATAGAAAACACCACTATTGAGGGCTGGCTTAATCATATTTACCTTCAAAAACAAGTGTTTTACCGAAGTGCCAGTATAAAGGCCAAAGATTTAATTAAGGGCTTTATATATCATCTTGTTGCACAAAGTATGGAACAAAATGTTGAAACCCTATTACTAGGGCTTGATAAGCAAATTAGCTTTGCACCGCTGAGTAAAAATGAGGCTGATGCCTTGCTCGGTGATTGGTTTTCGTTATACCAAGCCTTGCGCAAAGGGCCTGTGGCATTTTATCCGGTAAGTGGCTATGAATACGTTAAAAGTGGTGGCGATATTGGTAAAGCCATTAGCAAGTTTAACCCACAATACATAGGGCGCGGCGAAGGCGAAAACCCGTATATTCGTTTAACGGTGCAATCGCTCAATGACTGCCAAGAAGAATTTATTAAGTGGAGCGAAAAATTACTCTCCCCATTACATGCACGTGCAAAGGAGAGTGACCATGCAAGCGCTTAATCCGCTAACAATGCCATTAAAAGGGCAAAGTTTAATAGAAGCCAGTGCGGGTACAGGTAAAACCTACACCATTACCGGGCTTTATTTACGTTATTTATTAGGCTTGCAAATACCAGGGGAGATAAACACCCCGTTAAGCGTTGAGCAAATACTTGTGGTTACCTTTACCGATGCCGCTACGCAAGAAATTAAAGACCGCGTACGCAGCCGTATTATTGCTGCGCGCGATGCATTACTTGGCCAAAACCCAAATGATGAATTAATAGAAGGTGTGATAGCCGCAGTAGATGATAAACATCGCGCCTTTGATTTACTCGATGCCGCCGCTAAATCTATGGACGAGGCCGCTATATTTACCATTCATGGTTTTTGCCAACGCATGTTAAAGCAGCATGCGTTTGAATCAGGCGTTGCCTTTAATCTTGAATTTATTTTAGATGAGCGCGACATACTGCTCGACACAATTAAGGATTTTTGGCGCGCCTTTGTATACCCACTTAATAAAGAACGCACTGATGCTATTTTAGAGGTGTTTGCAGCCCCTGAATCGCTATTTAGCCAAGTTAGTAGTGTGCTAAATAAAGCCAATGCGAACATAGTGCCGCAAATAAACTTAGATGACGTATTTAAAGCTCGCGATGAGTACATTGCTAAAGTACCCGCTTTTAAAAAAGCAGTGCTGGAGCAAGAGTTTATAGCTGCAATAAAGGGCTCGGGTTTAAGTGGCTCTAAAACACCCGGGCGAAAAGGCAGTTTAACGGCCCTTGAAGCATTTTGTTTAGGTGATGAGTTATTTTTTGAATTTGGCACCAATAAATACTCGTTTGAGGTGTGGAGCAGCGAAAACTTAAGTGATGCCAGTAATTATAAAAAAAATCAGCCATTATTTAGCCACCCTCTGCTTAGCCTGTTTGATGAGCTCAGTGCACTTAATACTAAAATTAATCAGGGCCTTAAAATTGCCGTTGTACAAACCGCAGCTCGGTGGGTTAAACAGGCAATTGTAAAACGCAAGCAAGAGCAAAGTGTGATCACCCCAGATGATTTACTGACTAATTTACACAGTGCTTTAAATGCCGAGCAGGGCGAGGCTTTATCGCAAAAAATAGCGCAGCTATTTCCTGTTGCCATGATTGATGAGTTTCAAGATACCGATCCGATTCAGTACGGAATTTTTAGCAAAATATACGGCCAAGAAAAAACGACGCTTGCCATGATAGGCGACCCAAAACAGGCTATTTATGGTTTTAGGGGCGCTGATATTTTTACCTATATTGGCGCAAAAGAGTCGGTAGAGCCTGAGCAGCAATTTACTTTAGGTACTAATTTTCGCTCAAGCACCGATATAGTAAGCAGTGTAAACAGTTTGTTTTCTAAACATGCCAATAGCTTTATTTATAACGATGCCATACCGTTTAACGCAGTAGCAGCAAAAGGCAAAAAAGCCGATGAAACATTTACAATAGATGGCAAACCTGCCACCGCGTTTGAATTTAATGTATTTGTAGATGAAGCTGCAGATGAAAAAAACAAACCCACCAGCAAAGGCGTTGGGCAAGGGCATTTGGCCAGCTATTTTGCCAATAAAATAGTGACATTGCTTGAGCAAGCCGAGCAAGGGCGAGCGTGCATTGGTAAGCATAAGGTGACCGCTGCCGATATTTGTATATTGGTGCGCGACCGTGTAGAAGCGCAAATAATGAAAAAAGCACTGAGCAATGCCAATATTGCTAGCGTGTATTTATCGCGCGACAGTGTTTTTAGCCAAGAGCTTAGCCACCATTTACTTAACTTTTTAACGGCATTGCATGGCCAATACAACGAGTCATTACTGCGCGGCGTATTAGCTGGGCCGTTATTTTGTTTAAGCTACAACGAAATTTACGCCCTTGCTGATGATGAAAATAAATGGCAAGAGCACTTAAACTTTTTTGCTCAACTTAGCCATATTTGGAACAAGCAAGGCGCAATGGCGATGCTTGAACGTTTGTTAAGCCATAATCAGCTGAGCGCTAAGTGGCAAGGACTTGGCTATAACGTTGAGCGCTGGTTAACCGACTTTAGACACTTAGGTGAAATACTGCAGCAAAAGCAAATAGAGCTAGAAGGCACTTTGCGCTTGCTGCGTTGGTTTGCACAAAAGGTTAGCCAGCAAGATGGCGAAACCGTGCAAGTACGCCTAGAGAGTGACGCCAACTTAGTTAAAATTGTGACTATGCATGCCTCAAAAGGGCTCGAGTATCCGCTGGTATTTATGCCTTTTGCCAGTGGCTATCGCGAAACTAAAGAAGCGCTTTATCATCAAAACGGCCAGCTAGTTTACGATTTAAGTAAAAACGAAGACGCCTTAGCACAAGCCGAGCAAGAACGCCTAGCTGAAGACTTACGCTTACTTTATGTTGCCCTTACCCGCGCGGTACATTTTTGTGCGCTTGGGGTGTATAACATAGGGCAGGGGCAAAGTAGTCGCTTGGCTATACAAAGTAGTGCATTAGGGCATGTGTTATTTGCAGGGCTTGAGATTACAAGTAGCCAAACGTGGCGTACCCACTTAAGTGAATTTTGCGACGCTCACACCGAAATGCACTATCAGCAATTTACGGCTGAGCAATTGGCCGAACAAGGCCAATTAACACTTAATAGCGCAGTGCAGCAAAGCCAAGCGTTAAGAGTTAATACGGTTACAGCCAACATAGAGCGAGATTGGCGAGCAACCAGCTTTAGCGCGCTGAGCTTTAAAAAGCACACCGATCATATTGAGCCTGGGCGCAGTGATGAAGATCATGAAAAAGATGAATTTGCTAACAGCCAAGATGAAATACCATCGCCTTACAGTTTTCCCAAGGGGGCGAAGCCTGGAAGCTGTTTGCATGAAATTTTTGAACAAATAGACTTTACCAGTGCGCAAGTACACCCTACAAATCCAGAGCAAAATTTAGCAGAGGTGGTAAAACATGCGCTGGATAAATACCATATTAGCGAAAGCTGGCAACACGTGACCGAGCAATGGGTGCTTGATTCGTTAATCTGCCCCTTAAACAATGAGGGATTAAGCTTAAGCCAATTAGCCCCGACAGACTGCCTAGTCGAAATGGAATTTAATTTACCTTTAGATAGTTTAAGCGCGCCTAAATTAAACGAAATACTGGTTAAGCATTTTGGTTTTACCCAAAGCAAACTCGAGTTTTCTCATGTAAAAGGCCTGTTAAAGGGATTTATAGATTTAATTTTTTGCTATCAAGGGAAGTATTATATTTTAGATTATAAGTCTAATTACTTAGGTAATACGCCCGCTGACTATGAAAGCGACCTGCTAGAGCAAGCCATGAATAGCCATCAGTATCATTTACAGTATTTAATTTATAGCGTTGCGCTGCACCGATTACTTAAACAACGCATTAGTGATTATGCAATAGAAACCCACTTAGGCGGGGTTTATTATACTTTTTTACGCGGCATGCCGGCAGGGAAAGGGGTGTATTTTAATAAGCTTAGCGCAGAGCAAATCACACTATTAGATGGCTTATTTAGCCAAGGAGCCATGTTATGAGTGACTACCCTATGCAGCAAAGCCTGTTTGATGAGCCGCCAGCACCTGCCCAACCGTTAAATACAGTGGAGCTGCTTGACTACTTATTAGATGAAAAACGCATAAGAATGGTAGATGTAAAGCTTGCCTTAATGCTGTGCGATAACCAGCAAAACGACGTGTTTTATATAGTGTTATTGCTGTGTTTAGCACAGCAAAGCCAGCATAGCTGTTTAACATTAAAAGAAGTCGACTGGCAAAACCCGTTTAATTTACGCCAAAGCGACTTTACTAAAACCGAGGGCAACGTACCAAATATTACATCGCCTTTTAGCGAAGCCTTTAACTACCTCGATGCGCTTAGCTGTTTAAGTGCCCATAACAGTGTGGGCGAGGCCAAACCCTTACAGTTATTTAACGAACGGCTTTATTTTGCGCGCCTAGCTGATTATGAGCACACCTTAGCTACGCGTTTGCTTGCGATGAGTGAGCGTCATTTAAATATAAATACCCAGTTACTCAGCCAATTATTAAATGACTACTTTGTTGATAATTCAGCGCTTGCGATTGATTGGCAAAAAGTAGCTTGTGCTATTGCAGCAACAAAAGGCTTTAGCGTTATTACGGGCGGGCCAGGAACTGGTAAAACCACCACCGTGACTAAGCTATTAGCTATTTTACAGTCGCTTTATAAAAGTGCACCTTTAAGCATTAAGCTGGTGGCGCCTACAGGTAAAGCTGCAGCCCGTTTAAGTGAATCAATTTTAGGTGCAAAAGAGCAACTTAAAATTATTCCTGAGGATATAAAGGCCTTAATTCCCGATAGCGCGCAAACTATTCACCGGCTTTTAGGGGTTAAACCCTTTACTAATAAATTTAAGCATAACAGCACCAACCCGCTGCATTTAGATGTACTTATTATTGATGAAGCCAGCATGGTTGATTTATCACTCATAGCTAAATTAATAGAAGCACTGCCTGCGCATGCGCGTTTAATATTGCTTGGCGATAAAGACCAACTTGCCTCGGTAGATACCGGCAGTGTAATGAGTGATTTATGCCAAGGGTTAGCATTGGGTGAAACGCCTAATTACTCGCAAGCACGATGTGATGAGCTCAATGCTTTATGTTTTAAAGGAGAGGCTAAATTAGCGGCGCCTGGACATAGCGATTTTAAACTAGCCGATTGCATTGCGTTTTTACAACAC
>NZ_AUTO01000357.1:0-1704 GCF_000498055.1 Pseudoalteromonas sp. TB51 | reverse complement strand
CATTGGCCAGCTTGCGCTGGCGGTTAATACTAACCATAACGGTATTTTAAAATACGTAGAGCAACAAAGCACACAAGGGCAATTTAACGATGTTATTTTAGATTATGACTTTGTTGCAAAACCCATAGAAAAATTAATAAACAGTGCTGCTAAGCATTACGCTCATTATTTAAATTTAATTGCACAAGGGGCTAGTGTTGCAGATGTTCACGCGGCGTTTTCTCAATATCAACTATTAGCGGCCGTGCGTGAGGGGGATTACGGCGTAAATAGCTTAAACAGCCGCATTGAGCGCGCACTTGTGCAGCAAGGGTTGATATCGGTAAGCCCAAACCAGCGCCATTACAGTGGTATGCCCATTATGGTGAGCCAAAACGATTATCAACTTAAGTTGTTTAATGGTGATATTGGTATTTTAATGCCCGATGAAAGCGGGCAGTTAAAAGCGTTATTTATTGATGAGCAAAACACGGTTCGGGCGTTTTCACCCGCGCGCCTGCCTGCTCACGATAAAGTGTATGTAATGACCATACATAAATCGCAGGGCTCGGAGTTTAGTTATACTGCTATGGTTTTACCGCCGCTTAAACACGCCAGTATGGGCGTAAATAGGCAGCTGGTGTACACAGGCATAACACGTGCTAAAAACACCTTTGAGCTGGTGGCCGATAAAAAAGTACTGCAATTGGCCATGAGCAAAAGCGTATCAAGAGCCTCAGGATTGTATGAGCGCTTAAAATACTAATACCTGTTTATATTTAAAGATAGAACTAATTACTAAAAAACCTAACGTATTTTTATGCGTTAGGTTTTTTTTTGCTTTAGTACTGCCTAGTTACTAGGTATGTGTAAATAATACTAAATATTGCAATTATTTAAATTTAAGTAATTGAATATAAAGTCAATATAGGTTTAGCAGAATTTAAATGATAATAAATTGTTGCATTTTTGAGCGTTGTTCCTAATACTGGTCAATGCATGTGCGCCTGCACATGTGTAAATGAATACCTTAAGTACATAGGCATAAAAATAAAACACTGAACACATTAAGGATTTATATGAACAACTCTAAACGAACACACACACTTAAATATCTACTTTTTGCCAGCGCTGCGTTTTTGATGAGCTTTTCTGCACTGAGTAAAGATCACAAAATTATACTGATCCACGGCTTGCAGGTATCGCAAATAACCAATAAGTCGGGCAGCGATGTAATAAACGACGGTGAAACCTATTGGCAAACCTATTGGAATAACCGTGCTGATGAACGTATTGATTGGCCTGCCTATGAGCGCATTGAAGGTAAAATTGCAACCGATTGGGTATGGCCTAAATTAAAGCAAATATCGCGTTCTAACTTATGTGCTGATGGCTGTGTGCTAGTAACGCATTCAACAGGCGATTTAGTTGCTCGCCATATTATTGATAACCAAGCTAATTGGCTTGAAAATGCAGGCCTGACACCACTTAATATTGTGGCGACCTTTGATTTAGCGGGAGCAGGGGGCGGCAGCGAGCTTGCCGATATTGCTGTAAGTGCTTTAACTGGCGCAGCATGGAACTTTGCAGTGGATGCTGCACTCAAATGGTGGTTAGGCAGCGATGTAACAGAAGCGGTGGGCGTATTACACGATTTAAAAGTAAATAACGCACGCAAAATTTCGCCGTTTCCAGATGCGCGTACGCCGCGTTTACGTTTTGTAG
>NZ_AUTO01000356.1:0-26785 GCF_000498055.1 Pseudoalteromonas sp. TB51 | reverse complement strand
TAGCCGATGGTAATGAGTACCTAGGTTTAACGGGCGGGTTTTTAAAAGGTAATGATGATTCGGTGGTGGCCTCGCATTCATCGTGTGGAGCTAGCGCGGCTAAATCGTTTGGTAGTTGTAGTAGCAGTATTGATACTAACGGCCAGTTAAAATCGCAAGGCGATGCCGTTAATAGCTTTATGCCGAACCATTATCCAATGATGATGAGCGACAGCTACAGCCACAACGAGATCCACAATGCGCAGCGCAAAGGGAATGTCACAATTGCCATGAACAATATAAATGTAGATGGTCAAAATGTTGGCTTTAATACATTTGATAAAACAACGGGTACTTGGTTTTGGAAAAAACACTACCGCTATATTAAGGATTCAAACACACAAAGTGCCTCGGCACTTATTTATAACGTGATCCCTTAATAAGTACCTAAATTTTATAAACGCGTTAGGTATTAAACGCTAGAGCGTGTAGTTATTTGCTGCACGCTTTTAAAGGATTGATGCAACATGAAAAAGTTTTACATTGGTGCCGTTGTAGTCAGTATTGCGATGTTTTTACTGTGGTTTACAAATAAAAATGAAGTTAAAACGCTTGAGCCTCCCGCTGCACTGGCAATAAAAAACAAGAGAGATTTAGCAAGCCCAGATAAAAACACGGTAATAACCATTGATGTGCCAAAACAAAAACAGGCAAAAAGCCCTCCCAAAATACATTATGATCAGCACTTGGCCAGTGCCGCTGAGCATGTGGCAATGCAATACCAAAGCGCACTAAAATACCCGCCTTATTCGCAGCCTTTAAGCGCACTTGATGAAGACCGTTTAAAGCCCAATCAGTTTTACCCAGTTACAAGCCCCATTGACGATGCGGGTAATGCCCTCGTTGTTAGTTTAGATAAATATCGGTTTGTATATCCGCAAGAAATAACCATTAATATTGCTGCGCAAAACCTAGCAGAGGTAAATGTAGCGCTAAGCAATACCGATACTAAAGCGTCAATCAGTTCAAAAACCACCACAGCTCAGCAGGGTGAAGCTACGGTTAAATTTAAAGCCCGTGAAGACTACCCGCGAAATTTACAGCTATTTGTAGAGGCAAATGTTGCAGGTAAAAAGGTACCTGCAGTAGCACAAATTCAGTATATGCCACCCAGTGCGACGCTTATTGATTTTGATAATGCCTATGCACAAAACGAAAACATGATAGCCACAGCTCATTTAAAAGTGCTTAAAAGTGGCTTATATAGAATTAGAGCTAATTTATACAGTGATACGACCCCACTTGCACATTTGGTGACTAAAAAGAAACTTTCACAAGGCAGTCAAACGGTGGATTTAAAGGCGCATTGGTCGGTATTACCACAAGGGGTGGTTAACATGCGTTTAAGTGACTTTGTGATAGAGCGCATGTCGCCAAGCCCAGGTGAGCGTAATAGTTTTGGTAGTAGTGACATTACTGAGTTTGAAATTACAGATTTTGCCTACGATAGTTTGCAACAGTTGCCTTATCAAGCAAACGAGCAAGAGCGAATGAGTTTAGAGTTTTTAAAAGGGTTAGCTGATAAAGGCGCTTAGCAGGATTAATGAGTATAAAAAAAGGGGCGAGTAGCCCCTTAACTGTATTTTTAAAACCGTTAGCTTAGCTTAGGTTAATAGTAACCACATCAGCTTGTTGCTGTTGGTTTTCATCTTCATCGCTTACAGGCGCGTTAGGTATATCTGGTTTATCGAGTGCTATATCGCCGCCATCAATAACGTCGCCGGTTTTTAGATTTTCAAAGTCAAATAGCTCTGTATCGGCTAAATGCGAAGGCACCACATTTTGCATTGCAGTAAAAATACTCTCAATACGCCCAGGGTGGTCTTTATTCCATTGCGCTAGCATGTTTTTAGTGTGTTTACGTTGCAGGTTTTCTTGTGAGCCACATAAGTTACACGGAATAATAGGGTAGCCTTGGCTAAATGCGTATTTACTTATATCGGCTTCTTTACAATAAGCGAGTGGACGAATAACCATATGCTCGCCGTTATCGCTCATTAATTTAGCCGGCATGCTTTTAAGTTTACCGCCGTAAAACATGTTTAAAAAGAGTGTTTCGATCATGTCATCGCGATGATGGCCAAGGGCAATTTTAGTTGCGCCCATTTCTTTGGCTGTACGGTACAAAATACCACGACGTAGGCGTGAGCAAAGCGAACACGTGGTTTTACCCTCAGGAATGATATCGGTAACAATGCTGTAGGTGTCTTCTTCTACAATTTTGTATTCAATATCTTGTTTATCAAGGTACTCAGGTAAAACGTGTTCAGGAAACCCAGGTTGTTTTTGATCGAGATTAACAACAAATAAATCAAATTTAATAGGCGCCACACGCTTTAAATGTTTAAGCATATCAAGCATGGTGTAACTGTCTTTACCACCCGATAGGCATACCATTATACGGTCGCCTTCTTCTATCATGTTAAAGTCCATGACGGCTTGGCCAGTAAGACGGCGTAAACGCTTTTGTAGCTTATTTAAGTTGTATTGAGCTTTGGCTTGAGCTGAGTGAGACACTACGCCCCCTTATAAAACAATGCGGCAAATTATTTGCTGAAAATAAAGGGGCGTATTATATACCCAAGTACTATGGGTATTAAAGCGCTAGTTAAGGCTTTGTTTAACTTTTGGCAAGCGGGCTTACATAGCCATCAGGTTTTAATGCCAAGACATCGCAATCTAGGCTATCAATTACGTGCTCGGCAGTGTTGCCAACCAATGCGGCACTGAGCCCCGTACGCCCTACGGTGCCAATCACCACCAGTTCGCTATTTAAGCGATTTGCTACATCGGGGATCACATCCTCCGGTAGGCCTTCTTCTATAAAGCATTGCTCATTAGTTAAACTAAAGGTTTTAGCAAGCTCGTTGGTAGATTCTATGTGGTGTTTTTTTACAGATTCGTTATAAAGCCCAGGGTTAAATTCTGGTATCTCTATGGCAATATTAATGGGTGTAGCAGGGTAGGCATTAACTAAGTTAAGTTTAGCGTTGGCAAGTTCACATAAAAATTGTGCATCTTTAATAATGCGTTTATTAAGGGCTACATGCTCATCGTTTTCACTAACCGCATTGACCGCGGCTAAAATATTACCTTGCTCAGGCTAAGCCATTTCTTTTACAAATAACACAGGTGTGGGACATTTACGTACTAAGTGCCAGTCGGTAGGGGTAAAAATAACCGATTTTAGCGCACCATGCTGATGGGTACTTTTAACCACTAAATCGTATTCTTGTTCAATAACGGTATTAATAATGGCTTCAAAAGGGCGGTTATGCCAGACCACCTGGGCGGTGATATTTACATCTGGGTAGGAAGAAATTATATCCTTAAGCCATAATTCTCTATCGTTTATAACGGCTTTTCGCATTGCTTCGCGCTCTTCAAACGACAACATGGTGGTCATTTCGTAAGAAAAGTCGTAAACAGTCATAAAGGCGGTAATACTGGCGCCTGACTTTTTGGCTAAATCAATCGAGCGAGCTAAACCGTGATGGTCATCCTTAGTGGGATCAATAACGGCTAAAATACGTTTAATAGTGTTCATTTGCTACTCCCTTTTTAACTTACTTTCAGTGTAACGTAAATACACAGCAGTTAAAGGGGTAGCACACAAATTGTTGTTCTAAATCAAAGTTACAACAACTATTAGCTTAGCAAGGCTTAATTATTGCTGCCGTTTTGGCGAGTGCGTCACTGTCTAAAATAGTAATAAATTTACCTTCTACCTTTATTAAATCGGCTTTTTGAAAACGACTTAATAAGCGGCTGATGGTCTCAACGGTTAGGCCTAAGTAGTTACCTATTTCACCACGAGTCATGGTAAATCTAAACTCTTTACGCGAAAATCCGCGCTCGCCAAAGCGTTCCGAAAGGTTATAAATAAAGCTCGCTAGGCGCTCTTCTGCCGATTTTTTATTAAGAAGTAGCAGCATTTCTTGATCGTAGGTAATTTCGCTACTCATTAAACGCATAATTTGTTGGCGAAGTTTGGGTAATTTACCTGCTAACTCATCGAGTGTATCAAACGGGATTTCGCATACCATTGATGTTTCAAGTGCTTGCGAAAAGCTCTGATGAGCCATTTTACTAATAGCATCAAAGCCGACTAAATCGCCGGCTAAGTGAAAACCGGTAATTTGCTCATCACCTTGCTCAGACAATGTGTACGATTTAAATGAGCCTGAGCGTACTGCATAAATTGCATTAAGCGCAGCACCGGATTCAAACAAGTAGTCGCCTTTGTGCAGGGGCTTTTTGCGCTCAATGATTTCGTCAAGTTTATCCATTTCTTGGCCATTTAACGAAAACGGCAAACACAATTGGCTGATGCTGCAGTTGTTACAGCTAATTGCACAATTACTTTTAGCGCGACTTTGAGAGAAATCCATAATTTAATCCGTTTTAATTTTTATACACAGCAGTGAAAATAAACCGAGTGGCTTAATGCCGCTAACGATTAATGTACTAGTTTGTCGGTGGCAATGATCAACAGGTACATACCATACCAAATTATAATACTGCCTAACACAATTCGCGTCCATGGGTGGTTAATAACACTATTAAGTTTTTGGGCGGCCAGGCCTAAGGTGATCATGGCCGGAAAGGTGCCAAGCGCAAAACAAAGCATCACTAGGGCACCATCAAATGCACTAGGGCTGGTCATTGCCCATGTGAGCGCTGAATAAACCAAACCACAGGGTAGCCACCCCCACAACGCGCCGTAACCCAATGCTTTAGCCGTTGAATCTACCGGCATTAAATATTTATTAAGCTTAACAATATGCTGCCAAATAAGTGTTTTGCCTATTTTTTCAAGCCATTGCAAAGTGGGGCCTACGCGCATTATATATACGCCTACCAGCAGCATAAAAATAGCCGCAATGAATGAAAGGGTTGTAGAAAAAAACGTATTTTGCTTTGCAAATTGGCTACTTATACCCGCAACGAGTGCGCCAGCCAGCATGTAGCTACACGCTCGGCCAATGTTATAAGCAAATGAATAAATAACAGATTGGCGCTTGTTACTGGCCAATTGCAATGAGCTGGCAATACCACCGCACATGGCAAGGCAATGCCCGCTACCAATTAAGCCCATTAAAAAGGCGCTGGTGTAAAGTGGGTCAATCATTACTTTTGTTGTGTTGTTCTTTATCATCTTCAAACAAAATACTATGACCTTGTTTGTTTAAATCAGAGAATTGCTCGCTTTTAACGGCCCAAAAAAACACGCCAATGGCAATAATCACAAATAATATGGCAATCGGGATTAAAATATAAATTATGCTCATAACTTTAAAAGCCTTAGTGAATTACTAATCACAATAATTGAGCTGGCAGACATACCAATAACGGCCATCCACGGGGCAACAAGCCCAAGCGCTGCAAGCGGTAAAATAGAAGCATTATACAACAAAGACAGCGCCAAGTTTTGCTTAATGATTCGCCTGGTTTGCTTAGCAACATTGAGTAGGTGCGCAATTGAGGCTAAATCACTGTTTAACAGCACTACATCGGCACTGTTTTTAGAAATGTCGGCTCCGGTTTCCATTGCAATGGATAAATGGGCACTGGCAAATACTGGGCTGTCGTTAATGCCATCGCCTACCATGGCAACTACTTCGTTTTGTGATGACCATTGCTCCACGGCGGTTTGTTTATCTTTAGGCGACAGGGCGCTTTGGCTGCTGTTGAGCTTTAATTGTTTTGCTATTTTTTGCCCAGCATCTGATGCATCGCCTGTGAGCATATGACAGCTTAAGTTTTGTGCTTGTAAGGTACTTATAAGCTCATTGGCACCGGGTTTTACTTTATCTATAAAGTAAAAACGAGCAACTACGCGTTTATTTATAAATAGGCTTGCTTGGGCATTTGTTTTTTTACTGTCAAACCAGCCGCTTTTACCAATAGCGTAATGTTCATCCGCGCTTTGTGCACTAATGCCCATACCTGGGTGTACAGTAATGTTTGTAAGGGCAAGCTCGGTGGTGGCGTATTTATTAAATGCACTGGCTATGGGGTGCTCAGAATAACGCTCTAACTGGGCTGCAATATTAAGCGCTTGCTCTTTAGAGATTGTGTCATCGAGTATATCAATGGCATCTAAGCTAAATTTACCCTGTGTGAGGGTACCTGTTTTATCAAAGGCAAACAGTGTTAATTGCGAGAGGGTTTCGAGCACATGTGCTTGTTTAATTAACACCCCTTTGCGGGTGAGCGTGGCTACAGCGCATGTTAATGCGGTAGGTATAGCAAGGCTAAGCGCGCAAGGGCAAGTGGCAACCAATACAGAAATAGTGATCCAAAACGCGTGCTCTGGGTCAATTTGGTACCAGCCAATGGCCGTTATAGAGGCAAAAACTAGCAAGCAGGCAATAAACCACTGGGCAACTTTATCGGTAATTTCTACCAGTTTAGGGCGCTTGGTAAGCGCAGTGTGTTGTAAGTGTATAATTTGGTTTAGTAGGGTGTTTTGGCCAATTTTATTTATTTTTATTTCTATTACGCCATCATGATTAACACACCCGGCATACACATTGTGGCCAATAAACTTATTAACGGGCTGATGCTCACCGGTCATCATCGACTCATCAACGCTTGTTTGCCCCTTGATAAGCTCTCCGTCAGCGGGAATAGTTTCGCCAGCTTTTATGAGTACAACATCATTCAGCTTAAGTTTTTTTGCAGCAATAATATGCTCTTGGCCGTTATCATCAAGGGTGCGGGCGGTTAAAGGTAGCAGCTTTTGTAAGTTGGCGGTAAACTCGCTGGCTTTTAATCGGGCCCTAAACTCAAGGTATTTACCTAATAATAATAAAAAGGTAAACATACATACCGATTCAAAATACACTTCGCCTACTTGCATAAATGTGGCATAACAGCTGGCGCTATAAGCCCCAAAAATAGCCACCGAAACGGGTAAGTCCATATTTAACTGTTTTGCTTTTAAGCCATTAATAGCGTTAGTTAAAAAGGGTAATGCGCTGTATAAAATAACGGGGGAGGCAAGTACTAGGCTTATCCACCTAAAGTATTGCTCAAAGTTATTATCCATACCCGAGAACATGCCAAAGTACATGGCAAAGGCAAACATCATCACTTGCATGGTCATCAGCCCTGCAACACCTAAGCGGCGTATATAGGCTTTTGCTGTTTGTTGCTTTTGTTGGGCTTCGTCATCAGCTTGAAACGGGTAAGCTTTATAGCCAATTTTGGCTAAGGAAGTAATAATTTCGCTCAGCGGGGTTTGGGTTTTATCCCATTGGATCATGGCACGGTTAGTTGAGGTATTAACATCAACGCGCTTTACCGTTTTTAAGCTAAGTAATTGCTTTTCGATGAGCCATGCACACGCGGCGCAGGTAATGCCTTCAACACTTAACAGTACTTGGGATAAGTTATCGGTTGTGGCTATAAACTCATCTTGTATGTCTTCGTTGTCG
Organism: Pseudoalteromonas sp. TB51; assembly: GCF_000498055.1. Lineage (NCBI taxonomy): Bacteria > Pseudomonadati > Pseudomonadota > Gammaproteobacteria > Alteromonadales > Pseudoalteromonadaceae > Pseudoalteromonas > Pseudoalteromonas sp. TB51. The sequence continues at coordinate 19,304 of NZ_AUTO01000356.1, read as the reverse complement.
TAGCTTTTAATAAACGCGAGTTGCTCAGGGACTAACTGCTCTACTTTACCAGCGCGTACGGTGCGGTATTTGTAATAGTCGGTCATGCCTTGGTCAACAATGTTTTGCGCAACTGCTTGGCAGCCAATACAGCACATAGGCTGTGGCGTGTTATCTATTGTTACGGTTGCGCGAAATCCATTTGGCACACTTTCAAGGCAATGAAAGCAAGAAACGCTCATAGTGGTGGCTACTTATAATTTGGGGTAACTAACAAAGGCTGCTCTGTAGGAAGAGTAATGTTTTCTTTTAACTTCCAACTACCATCCACCGGCTCTATAAATACAGAGTAAGCACCTGGTGTGTAGTTATCTAAAAGGGCAGTAAATTCTTTATTTGCATTAGGGGTAAGCGTTGCTTCAAAGTCATGCGCTTTGATGGTGCGATGATAAAAAGACAGCTTTAAAGCGTGTACGTTACTATAATCGCCTTTGGTAAAGGCAAAACTGGCACGCTCGTTTGTAACATTAAGCTTGCCATGTAAAAACAGTGCTTTGGCTTTTTCAAACTTAGTAAGTTCTAAGTTTATTGCTTTGCCTTTTTTATAGTAATCATCAACCACCATATCTGGGCCGTTGCCCACAGCAGTAATAATTAAGGTTATGCACCCGATAATGGCCGCTAGCGGAAAAAAGATTAAAAACCAAGGCCAAAAATTTTTATACCACGGAGTAGGTTGCATAGTTGCTCTAAAATTAGTTTAGGTAGGGCTATTTTATAGCAAATATTTGTAAAAGACTAAAAAAAAGCCTCCGACTGGAGGCTTTTTTGATCTGGATTAATCTGTTGAAATAAAAAGATTAATTAATAGTTAACTCGGTGTTTATTTATCTTGCGATAAACTGTAAACATAGGCAGTTAACAGGTGAATTTTATCTTCACCTAAAATGTCTTTCCATGCTGGCATTACACCGGCGCGGCCATGGTTAAGGGTTTCTTCAACAGCGCGTTGAGAACCACCGTATAACCAAATATTATCTGTAAGATTTGGTGCACCAAACGGTAAGTTATGTGCAACAGAGCCTTTACCATCTGCACCGTGACACGCGGCGCACATCGCAAACTTAGCGGCACCCGCAGCGGCATCTTTTTGGTTAACAGTACGACCAGACAAGCTAAGTACGTGCGCTGTCATTTCTTTAACGCCTTGCTCACCAAGTGCTGCACTCCAAGAAGGCATTGCGGCTACACGACCATAAAGAAGCGTTTCTTTAATTTTGTCTGGTGAGCCACCGTATAACCAATCTTTATCAGTTAGGTTAGGGAAGCCTGTTGCACCACGTGCATCTGAACCATGACATTGCGCACAGTTTTGCGAGAATAAACGCTGACCAATTTCAAGTGCTAACTGGCCGTCTGTTTGTTCATGATTTTCGCCATTTTCAAGGGCTACTTGCTGCGCTGCATCACCTTCAAATTTAGAGTTAACTAAATCTAATACTGGTACTTGTGCAAGCTTGTTAAAAATAGGACCAAAGCGCTCTTGTGCTGCTTCGTATTCTTTATCAAGCTTTACATAGCGGCCTTCTTCTTTTGCTTTAGCCGTGGCTTCTTTAGATTCAGCTAAAGAGGTAATACCTTGGTTAGAGCTTGTCCATTTACCTAAGCCTTCCCAGTTACCTAAACCTGGATAAGCTGCTAAGTAATAAACCGACCAAATAAATGTTGCGAAGAACATGTACGTCCACCATTTTGGGAGTGGATTATTTAGTTCGGTAATGCCGTCATATTCATGTCCGCAGTCTTCACCTTCTTTTACGCCCGCATAGTTTTTAAGGTTCCAAACTAATAAGCTAAAAATGATGATTAAGCAGGCTAGGGTTAATACAATAACCCAAATACTCCAAAAGCTAGTCATTTTTCAGACTCCTTTTCCTCGTTAGAGAGTGTGTTGTTATGTTTTTTTTCATCTTCGAAAATGGCATTAGCAGCGTCATCAAAACGATTTTTGCTACGCTTGCTGTATGCCCATACAACAATCACAATAAACAATACTAAAATTACCAGAGTCAAAATGCCTCTGTATGTTCCGTAATCCATAATAATTACTTCAAGTGGGTGCCAAGTTGCTGTAAATACGCGATTAGGGCCTGCATTTCTGTTGCGCCTTCGCCGTTATTCATAGCGTTAACTTTATCAACATCTGCTTGTAGCTCTTCGTCGCTGCCATAACCTAAACCCGGGTGTTTAGGGTTTTCTGGGTTAATAGCAAAAGTATCACGGAAAATTTGTAGTTTTTTCAGAGTCAGGCTGGTATCAACCTTTGTCTCTGCTAACCAAGGAAAACCTGGCATGTTCGACTCAGGAACCACGGCGCGTGGGTCAACTAAGTGTGCATAATGCCAATCGTCCGAGTAACGGTTACCTACACGTGCAAGGTCAGGACCAGTACGTTTAGAACCCCATTGGAAAGGGTGATCCCATACTGATTCGCCCGCTACAGAGTAGTGACCGTAACGCTCAACTTCATCACGAAAAGGACGAATCATTTGTGAGTGACAGTTATAACAACCTTCACGTACATAAATGTCACGACCTTCCATTTCAAGCGCGTTAAGTGGGCGCAAACCTTCTACAGGTTTTGTTGTATCGTCTTGGAACATTAGCGGAGTAATTTCAACTAATGCACCAAAACTAATAGCAAAAACAGTCAGAATAGCCATTAGGCCAACGTTCTTTTCAACTATTTCATGTTTGTTTTGTGAATTTTTATTGCTCATCATCTCACTCCGTTATGCTAATTGTGCTTGCGCGTCTAACTTCAGTGATTCTTTCTCAGCTGAAATTGTACGCAGAACGTTGTAAGCCATAACTAACATACCTGTAACGATGAATACACCGCCTACAAAGCGCATAATATAGAAAGGATGTGATGCTTCTAAAGACTGAACAAAGCTGTACATTAATGTACCGTCAGAGTTAACTGCGCGCCACATCAGACCTTGCATAACACCTGAGATCCACATTGCAACAATGTAAAGTACAACACCTACTGTGTGTAACCAAAAGTGCGTGTTAACCAATTTAACGCTGTACATACGACCTTGTGCGAATAACGCAGGAATAAGGTGGTAAATAGCACCAATTGAAATCATCGCAACCCAACCTAGTGCACCTGAGTGTACGTGGCCGATAGTCCAATCTGTGTAGTGAGATAATGCATTTACAGATTTAATTGCCATCATTGGGCCTTCAAACGTAGACATACCGTAGAAAGACAATGAAACAACTAAGAAACGCAGTACTGGGTCGGTACGTAGCTTATGCCAAGCGCCAGAAAGGGTCATTATACCGTTAATCATACCACCCCAAGACGGTACAAATAGGATAATAGACATAACCATACCTAAACTTTGCGTCCAATCAGGAAGCGCAGTGTAGTGAAGGTGGTGAGGACCTGCCCAAATGTAAAGTGAAATAAGTGCCCAAAAGTGAACTACCGATAAACGGTAAGAGTAAACTGGGCGACCTGCTTGCTTTGGTACAAAGTAGTACATCATACCTAAGAAACCAGCCGTTAGTAGGAAACCTACAGCGTTGTGACCGTACCACCACTGAACCATTGCATCTACCGCACCTGCGTAGATTGAGTATGATTTAGTTAACGACACAGGCACTGCCATGCTGTTTACAATGTGTAGCACTGCAACAGTAATAATAAAGCCAGCGTAGAACCAGTTAGCAACGTAGATGTGCGATACTTTACGTTTGATCAGCGTACCAAAAAATACCACTGCGTAAACTATCCATACTACCGCGATTAAAATATCGATTGGCCACTCAAGCTCTGCATATTCTTTAGAGCTAGTAATACCCAGTGGTAATGTAATTACGGCTAATACAATAACAAGCTGCCAACCCCAAAAAGAAAAAGCGGCGAGTTTGTCTGAGAAAAGGCGCGTTTGACAAGTACGTTGAACGACGTAATAAGACGTCGCAAAAAGTGCACTGGTACCAAATGCGAAAATTACTGCGTTCGTGTGTAACGGACGTAGTCGAGAGTATGTTAACCATGGTGTATCAAAGTTAAGTGCTGGCCAAGCTAATTGGGCAGCAATCAGAACCCCAATACTCATGCCAACGATGCCCCAAATCACTGTCATAATAGCGAATTGGCGTACAACTTTATAGTTATACTCAGTTTGTGATGCTACTGTTTGGCTCATTTTCTGGCTTCCGCTGCAATAAATGCGTTTAGAAATGAATTACCCACCGTTTAAAGTGGGGCCTACTATTTTCCCCAAGCGTATTACCTAAAACGTTCAAAGCCTGAATGCTTCAGAAAACAAACTCGAGAAACCCTTATTTTTTGCGGGTGAAATGATAAATTTTTTGGCCTAAAAAAGATAGGTCAATTACATAAAATTATGACATCAATCAAAGTTTGTGAGTTTGTTGTTTATTTTTTGATATAGATTGTACCTATATTAACCAAACATCACACTGGCTATTGTTATTTCAAAGCATGCTAATTAAGATTTGTTTTTATTTAGCGCGGATTTGTTATGCATATATATAGATTATCTTTGTTTTTAATGCTGTTTTTTGTATTAACAGGCTGTGACAATGCCAATCAAAAAGATCAAAAAGCACTGTTAAAAACAAATTGCGACACGAATCAGCGCTGTATTTATAACACCGGTGTTAAAGTATGGTTAAGTGATAAAAATATTACCCCCGAAACCCCCTTTAGTATTTACCTTGATTTACCCGACCACCTAAAAATAGATAACGCTAAGCTTGAAAGTATAACCATGTATATGGGTTTTATTCCGCAAAAGTTCACTAAAGAAGCAACTATTTATAAAAGTGACACTATGGTGGGCATATGCTCTGAGAAAAATATGCTGTGGCAACTGGTGCTTAATTTAAGCAATGTTCAAACTGGTGAGCAAATCACTCACTTTTATAATTTTTACGTAACGTATTAAGAAACCTTTTCATGCTAATCATTTTTTAGCTGGTACATATCAAAATAAAGCTATTAATTAGGTATTACTATAATAAGCTATTCCTATAATAAGGCACTATTATTAAGCGGTACGTCTTATATATGGCAATAGCAGGTGTATAAAATTGTATTTAAAGCACTAACACACATTTAAACCTCTTTGCTGCCTTGTATGCTGTAACCTTTTTTTCATTCTCATCTGTTTTATGTTCGTGTGCTTGCTCGTTCTTGTTATGGAGTGAATTGCCTTACGCCAATAGGGTGTATTTTACTTGTTTATAGTAAAAGCGTATTGCTTGCATTACCGAGCATGTAAAAGTAGATCCTGCTTGGTTTCATGATAACTATTTTAATAAAGTTAAACGCCCTCAAATTAAGACCCTCTAATGATTTGCTAAATCAAATAACTCCTCCCGTTCCGAACAAACGTTGAAGTCTCGCTGAACAAAAAATATTACCAAAAAAACTAAATAAATAGCTTAATAAGACTATTTAAGCGGTAAATCTGCATATTTATGGTTATTAATTTTATTACAGCTTTACGGTTTTACTAATGCGCTGTGATTAATATGTTAATTTTTCTAAAAAGGGTATATTTATACGATAATTACATTTGATTACAATCTGCATAACTTTGATTTCAGGTGTGTTTTAATTGCTTTGCTTTTGTGTTATCTCAATGATTTTTAATTGTTTTTTTTAGTTAACACTGCAACAAGTTATAACCTTTGTACCTTTTTTGGTTATTCTTTTTTGGTGTTGTATATATAACGATCTCTCATTAAGTTTTTGTTCAGTTAACTCAGCCTAAGTTGCCCCCCTGACTCACAATTCTTATAAAAAGTGAGCATTACCAATCAAGGTAAATTTCCAACAAGTAGGGTTTATTCATGAAAAAATCAACTCTTGGTTTAGCTGTAATCGCAGCAATCCCAATGTTCTCAAGTATGCAAGTAGTAGCGGCCGAAGACGGCGCAAACGCTATTGAAAAAATTCAAGTAACGGGTTCTCGCATTAAGCGCGCAGATATGGAAACCGCTAGCCCAGTTACTTTAATCGGTGCAGATGACATTGCTGCAACCGGCGCAGTTTCGGTTGATGCCGTATTACAAAAAATGACTGCTACTGGTGGTGCAATGACCAACCCAGGTATCAATAATGGTTCTGGTGGTAATGCTTCTATCGATTTACGTGGTTTAGGTTCACAACGTACATTAGTACTTGTAAATGGCCGTCGTATGATCAACTCAGGCACAGGTGCTGCCTCTACTGTTGATTTAAACACTATTCCTGTTTCAATGATCAAGCACATTGAAGTACTTAAAGATGGTGCATCTGCAGTATACGGTACTGATGCGGTTGCAGGTGTTGTAAACATCATCTTAAAAGATGACTTTGAAGGTTTAGACTTAAATGTTAAATCTGCAATCACTACAGAAGGTGATGCTGATGAAACGTCTTTCGATATCACTATGGGTGGTAGCTTTGGTCGTGGTAACGTTGTAATCGGTCTTCAGTACACTGACCGTGGTGACGCATCTCAAGCAGATCGTAGCTTCTCTGATTGTCCATTAACTGAAGATGGCGACGGCAGTGCACCTTACTGTTCTGGTTCTTCATACACGCCAAATGGCCACGTATGGTCAGGTGATGAATCACTACAAGGTCAAGCAGACAACGGTTGGCATGACTTTGGTTCTGATGATGCGTACAACTACTCATCAGACAGCTACCTATACACGCCTATGCGTCGTTTAAACCTTACAGGTATCGGTAGCTTCGATTTAACAGATGACACGCGTTTATACTCAGAATTCACATACTCTAAGCGTTGGTCAGAGCAACAAATGGCACCACAGCCAGTATGGTTTGACTTTGATTACACTGAAGAAATGGGCGATTCACTAACAAGCCACAATATTAACTACGGTGATGAAGTTTCTTACGGTCGTCGTATGACAGACACAGGTACTCGTGATTTCTCACAAGTTGTTGACACTGTGCGTACTGTAGTAGGTGCTGCAGGTTACCTTGACAGTGGTTACGATTGGGATGTGTCTGTAATTTTTGGTCGTAACGATTCAGTTGACCGTTTAAGCAACCTTCACAACATGGGCTCTATCCAAGATGCAATCGAAGCGGGTGACTTTAACCCACTTATGCAATCTTCTTGGTCTGCTGAGAACTTAAGCGATTACGTTTACACTGAGCAAAACTCAGGTGGTAGCCAATTACTAATGTTCACTGCATCATTAGCTGGTGAAGTAATGGAACTTCCTGCAGGTTACGTAGGGTTTGCTGCTGGTGTTGAGCGCCGTGAAGAAAAAGCATGGTACATCCCAGATTCAATCACGTCACAAGGTCTTGCAAACGACCCACGTGTTGAGCCTACAAGCGGTCGTTTTGACGTAAACGAAGCGTACTTAGAGCTTGCAATTCCTTTAGTTAGCGATGCGTTCTTAGCGCAAAACGTTGAACTAAGCACTGCAATCCGTGCTTTCGATTACAGCACTTTTGGTTCTGACGAAACATGGAAACTTGGTTTAACTTGGCGTGTAAACGACGAAGTAATGCTACGTGGTGTTCGTTCTACAGCATTCCGTGCGCCTACAGTAGCTGAGCTATACTCAGGTAATTCACCTTCGTTTGAACAAGTTAGCTTCCCTGGTGCACAAGACCAAGCAGAAGTAACTGTTGGTGGTAATGACCAATTAACGCCTGAAGAAGCTGATACGCTAACAGCGGGTATTGTGTACGAGCCAGAGTGGTTTGAAGGTTTCTCAATGACGTTAGATTACTACGACATTGAAATTGAAAACGCAATTGCTACTGTTAACAACCAATACATAGTTGACTCTTGTTTAGCAACAGATGGTTCATTAGCTAACCAAAGTACTGCGTTATGTAGCTCTGCTGCGGTATCGTTTAACCAAAGCACTGGCCGTATTGCTTTTAATAACCAACTACAAAACGTAGGTTACGAGCAAACTAAAGGCTACGACTTAAACTTAAACTACACATTTGATGCAGCTGGTCTTGCGTGGAATACATCACTAGATGTTACTTACCTAGACGAGTACCTAGTAGATGTTGTTGAGTCAAGCATTGATTACGCTGGTTTAATTACTTCTGGTATCGGTGGCTATGCAGATGTTAAAGCTAACTTTGAACTAACTGTGAAAGGCGATGCTTGGAACGCAAACTACAAAGCACGCTACATTGCAGGAATGGATAGCTACAGCTGTCAAGGTGATGAGTCATCATGTTATGCGCCTACAACGCCTTCAGTTGTATACCATGATATAAGCGGTGCTTACATCTTTAACGAGACTGTGTCAGTAACAGCAGGTGTTAACAACTTATTTGATAAGCAACCTCCTTACTACACAGGTAACAACGATTCTAACACTGACCCGTACACATACGATGTACTAGGTCGCCGTGTATTTGCTGGTGTAAACGTTAAGTTTTAATTAGCACATTAATCGTATTAAGGCTCAGTGTTTACTGGGCCTTTTTTATTGAACAAAATTAAGGAGACCAGTACACTTATACACTCAATAAAAGGAGAGTTGTTTGATAAAACAAGACGAAAATTTATCTTTTGTCATAGAACCAGAGTTATCCCCTCGCTCTGAGCAGCGTATCGACCTGTATTTTTCTATACCCAATGAAATGGGTATAAACGTGCAAACCCTCAGTGAAGAGTCTTATTTTAATAACCACTTTAAATCGCACTTAGCTTATAACGCTAAAAACATACACTTACCCTTAGTGCGTAGCCGCTTTGTTAGTAAAAACAAAGGTGAGCAACAAGATTACCGCCAAAACCTTAATTTGTACTGTTATCAGGTGCGTTTAGCGCTCGACGCTGATATTAAAGATGCATTAAAAATTCAAGAAGTGGATGCTTTTTATGCCCGTGCACAAGAGCTGTTTGGGCAAAGTGAAGGGCTGCTAAAAAAGCTGCGCAGATATACCCCCGATGATGAAAAACTGGTGCCGTTTTACACCAATGCCGATAACTATTTAAGTTGGCATGTTGAGCAGTCGTTTTTAAAGCTATTAGATGAAGGCCCGCGCAGCAGTGACTTTGCGAAAGAGCGCAACGACTTACTGCAATTTTGTAAAAACGAAAATACATACCGGTTTGAGCAAAATTACAACTCAGAAACCACGTTGCAAGATGGTAACCGCATAACAAATAAAATGCGTTTACTGCAGCGCCTAATAGAGCACGGCGTTATTTTGCATCGCAATACGCGTTATTTAAATAGTTACCTAAAGCGTTTAGTAAAAGGCACGGTTACAGCTGTCATTATGGCATTTGTAATGGTGGTTATACTTAACGCGCGCTCAACCTTTACCGAAGTGACCGCTACCCTTATTTTAATATTAGGGGTTATTTACGGCTTGCGAGAAATATTTAAAGAAGACATTACACGGGTAATTTGGCGCGCTATTGTGCGCGGGCGGCCTAAATGGCGGTTTGTATTTAAAAACAGTATCACTAAAGACCGCGTTGCAAGTCAGTTTGTGTGGCTTGAATATATGCGTTTTAAAAAAATCCCTAGTGAAGTAAAAACAATATTTTCAAAAAGGCGTCAGCAAAACAAGCTAGCCGCGCAGTGGCTGCATTTTGCCAGTGAAACACGTGTTTCAGCTAAAGAGTTTTTACCAGGCTACGATACTCTACAGCAAAGTATGCGTTTTAATTTGGCGCCCTTTGCACGGTATTTAAAACGCGGCGAGGGCAAGCTGTATCATTTAGATGGTAATAAAATATCAAAGCAAGCGGTTGAAAGGCGCTACCAGTTAAATTTAGTGATGGTATTAAAAGACGAGGAAAGAACTTTATACCAGCGTTACAAAATAACCCTTAATCGCAGTAAAATAGTTAATATTGAACTTATTTACTCTAAAAAATAGAAAATAAAAAAGGGATAGCAACGGCTATCCCTTAGTGTCATGTAAATTTACCTAATTTAGCGCAGTATTACTGTGTTATACCGTGCTTAGAATAAATAGTTACCTTGTCTGAAACGAGTGTTATTTCTATGTTTTTAGACTCATCACCCCATACACAATTAGTATGTAGGGTTTTTTCTACGCAGTTATCAGCTGAGCCTAAAATAGCTTCTACTTCGGCTTTATCCATGCCAACTTCAATTTTTTCGTAGTTTTCTAGGCTTACTTTTGAACAAGCTGCCAGGCTTAGCGTTGCTGCGATGATCAGGAGTTTTTTCATTGTTATGTCCTATTGATTTAGTGTTTATACTTTCGTATTTGTACAATCATGCCCATACGAGGATGATCAAAGTAATGGATTTCACCACTAATTACACGTTTAAATTGTGAAAAGCGGGCCGATTCTATATCCCCATTAGGTAGTTTTTCGTTTACGTCAAAATCAGCGGTTATGTAAAGGTAGTGGCGTAAATGTATTTTTAATAAACCATCTAGCTCCCAATAGCTTAGGGGCTGCTCTGAGGTATCAAATAGCTGTGGCTTACTTTGTACTAAGCTAATAAAGTCGGGATTTGAATAATTAGGCGTAGTGTTAACGTCGCGTTTTATATGATCCCCAGAAATTAAATGTATGCTTGGCGCACGCGATTTACTTGCCCCTTCAAAGCGCCAGCCGGTATGTAGTAGCGGGGCTAAACCTTTTCTGTCTAAAGCGCGGCGCTGGGCAGTAAATTGTAATTGCTCAGGTGCGAGTAAATAGGGCTCATCCATCGTATCTTGTGCCGGTGCTAATGGCGTAACGGGCAACTCGTCGTAACTTTGCATAAAGTCGATACTGTTATCACACACACCCGATTGTGGGTTGGCATTAACTAAAGAATCGGTAAACGAGCGTTTTTGAAAGCGACTATCGCCATCTATACATGCCTGCATAGCTTGCTCTGTGTATAAAGGGGTGAGTAGCTCTAACGTATTTTTCGCCTTAATGGGCTCGTGCTTTAAGCTAAAGTCTTCTTGTAAATAGGGGGCAGGGCGCTGTTTAAATACCAGCACTTCTACTTCAAACCAACGTTCTGCAAATGCGGTGCTGCTAAATAAGCAACATAACACGATAAGCGATTTTTTTAGCAACATTAATGGCTAACCTTTTTTTCGAAATCTGCAATCATTGCAGTGACCATTTTTAAGCGTTCACGAGGGTTTACCTCATTAATCGCAAAGCGCAATTTATTTGCGCCATCCATTTTGTACACATGGGGTGCACTTTGTATCAAGCCTATGATGAAGCTAGGATTAACCTTCGTATTTTGGCTAAATTCAAAGTAGCCCCCTTTAGGGTTCGCCTCTATTTTTGTAATTCCTAAATCGCTGGCACGCATTTTTAGTTGCTGCATACTAAATAGGTTTTTAGTGGCATCAGGTAATAAACCAAAGCGGTCTATTAGCTCTACTTGTAATTCGTCCATATCGGCAAGGTTAGCACAACTTGCAATGCGCTTGTACATACCTAAACGCGCATTAACATCGTGTATGTAATCATCAGGTAGTAAGGCAGGGAGTTTTAAATCAACTTCAGTTTGCTGCTGAAGCAGGTTTTCAAGCGTTGGCTCTTTACCATTTTTAAGGGCATTAACCGCTTGCTCTAGCATTTCCATATACAAGCTAAAGCCAATAGTTTGCATTTGCCCTGATTGATCGTCGCCTAATAGCTCACCCGCACCACGTATTTCTAAATCATGTGTAGCAAGGGCAAAACCAGCACCTAAATCTTCCAACGACTCGATTGCCTGTAAGCGTTTGGTGGCATCTTTAGAAAGTGCTTTAGCATCGCCTGTTAATAAATAAGCATACGCTTGGTGGTGGCTTCGCCCAACACGACCGCGTAATTGGTGTAATTGCGCAAGGCCAAGTTTATCGGCTCTGTCCATAATAATAGTATTAGCAGTAGGCACATCAATACCGGTTTCGATAATGGTGGTACATACCAGTACATTGTATTTTTGATGATAAAAGTCTGTCATTATTTGCTCAAGCTCTTGCTCGCGCATTTGCCCATGAGCAGAGGTGACACTAGCCTCTGGCACCCATTCGCTGATCTCTTGCGAGACTCGCTCAATAGTCTCAACATTGTTATGCAAAAAGTACACTTGGCCGCCGCGTTTAATTTCACGCAGTATGGCTTCGCGTATTAAGTCGCTGTCGCGTTGGCGTACAAAGGTTTTAACCGCTAAACGCTTAGCAGGTGGGGTGGCAATAATAGATAAATCACGCATGCCGCTCATCGCCATATTTAAAGTACGCGGAATAGGCGTTGCAGTAAGCGTTAATATATCTACATCAGCACGTAATGACTTTATTTTTTCTTTTTGGCGCACACCAAAGCGGTGCTCTTCATCAACAATCAGTAAACCTAAGTCGTTAAATTTAATATCTTGCTGAATTAACTTATGCGTTCCAATAACGATATCAAGTTTACCGTCGGCCATTTTTTCAAGCGTATCTTTTTGCTCTTTAGTTGAATTAAAGCGCGACAACACTCCCACTTCGATAGGAAAATCGGCAAAGCGGTCTTTAAAGTTTTCGTAATGTTGCTGAGCCAGCAGGGTGGTTGGTACTAACACGGCTACTTGTTTGTTATCGTTAACCGCTACAAACGCGGCGCGCATAGCCACTTCTGTTTTACCAAAGCCTACATCACCACACACTAAACGGTCCATAGCAAGTTTTGATTGCATATCACCAAGTACGGCTTCAATAGCATTACGCTGATCGTCAGTTTCTTCAAATGGAAAGCTGTCGCTAAATTGGCGATAGCTTTGCCCATCGAGTGCAAATTTATTACCTGGTTTTGCTTGGCGCTGTGCGTAAATATCTAACAGTTCCGCGGCTACATCACGTACTTTTTCGGCGGCACGCTTTTTGGCTTTCTCCCACGCATCTGAGCCAAGTTTATGAAGCGGGGCGCTTGCTTCTTCACCGCCCGAATAACGGCTTAGCATATGAAGTGCCGATACCGGCACATACAGCTTTGCTTCACCGGCATAGGTAATGGTAACAAACTCAGTGATTACCCCTGCCGCGTCAATTGTTTGCAGGCCTTGATAGCGACCAACACCGTGATCAAGGTGCACAATTGGCTGGCCCTCTTTAAGCTCGGCTAAGTTGCGAATTAGCGCATCTTGGCTTGCTTCGTATTTATGTTTACGGCGCCTGTGTTGCGATACCTTAATACCTAACAGCTCTTGCTCGGTAATAATAGACAGGCTCGGTTTTGTACCCAGTACAACACTTTGCTCAAGAGGGCTTACAATTAAGCCTACATCGCTTTGGCTTTGTGTAAATTGCTGTAAGCTTTCAAATTCTTTAAACTTTAAGCCGCTTGGCTTAAGCACGCTTAATAAAGACTCGCGGCGACCATCAGACTCAACACTTAATAAAATACGGCTTTTTTTCTTTTTTTGCTCTGCCACATAGTTAATAAATGCGCCGTAGGGTTCGTGTTGTTTATGATCGATTCGTACTGGGGGCAGCTCGCTCACATTTAAGTTTTTATTGCCTGCTTTAGTGGGTAATTTAGCTTGCGATAAACGTATTCGTGAAAACTCACCTAAATTAGAAAACAACTCATTAATAGGTTGATACAACTCGCTGGGCGCCAGAAGTGGACGCAGGGGATCTACTTTACGGTTTTCGTAGCGTACGTTTACATCGTGCCAAAAGGTATCTGCGGCGTGTTCTAAATCACCTAGTTGCATAACCGTAGTGGTGTTTGGCAAGTAATCAAAAATGGTGGCAAGCTTTTCAAAAAACAGCGGCATGTAGTATTCAATACCGGCAGGCCAAGTACCTTTGCTTACTTGCATGTAAACAGAGTATTGCTCTGAGCTGGCCCCAAATTTGTCGCGATAATTTATTCTAAAACGCTCAACGTCTGCTTCGTTGGTTGGAAATTCATGCGCGGGAAGTAACTCAATTTTATCTACTTTTTCATCTGAGCGCTGGGTTTCTACGTCAAATAAACGAATAGAGTCGAGTTCATCGTCAAAAAAGTCGAGCCTAAATGGGTGCACACTGCCCATTGGGTACAAATCAACAATAGAGCCACGTATTGCGTATTCGCCGTGCTCCATTACCTGTTGTACGTTTAAATACCCTGCTTGTTCTAAATTACTGCGCAGGTTATGGGTGTCGAGCTTATCGCCTACTTTAAAATTAAGGGTAGAGCCATAAATAAACGAAGCAGGCGCAGTACGTAGCATTAACGTAGATACAGGCACTATAAGTACGCTTTGCTGCTCGTTTTTTAAAGTGTTTAAAGTGGCTAAGCGCGCTGAAATAATATCTTGGTGCGGAGAAAAATGGTCATACGGCAAGGTTTCCCAATCAGGAAATACCATTACCGGGTTATCTGGCAATAAGTATTCGAGCTCGGTTTCAAGCCGCAATGCGCTTGGCGTATCTGGCGTAACTATAAGCACTAAATCGTTTTGCTGTTTTACACCTTCTGCAATGGCTATACTTAGTGCACTGCCAGTTAGCTGCCCCCATTGAATTTTATCTTTTTGAGATTTTACCCACGGCAAGGCTGCCCATTGCTCAAACGCCATTTAGTGCTCCATTTTTTAGTTGGCGTTTGCTCGCAAACGCCATGCAGTTATTTAGTCTCGGTAAATTTTTGTTAAGTCTTGATAGTGATCAATTCTGCGGTCGCGTAAGTACGGCCATATACGTCTTACGTTTTCAGAGGCTTTTTGATCAAGTTCTACTACTAAAATTTGCTCATCGGTATTGTTCGCCTCTGAGAGCATTTCGCCTTGAGGGCCTGCAATAAACGAGTTACCCCAAAATTGTATACCTTCGCTTTGTCCACTAGGGTCGTTTTCGTGCCCTGCACGGTTACAGCTAATAACCGGCACGCCGTTCGCAACCGCATGCGCACGCTGGCTTATTACCCATGCGTCTTTTTGGCGTGTTTGCTCTGCGTTGTCATCACGTGGGTCCCAGCCTATTGCGGTTGGGTAAATTAGTACCTCTGCGCCAGCCATGGCCATTAAACGGGCCGCTTCAGGGAACCATTGATCCCAGCATACTAAAACACCTAATTTACCTACTGAGGTTTGAATTGGCTCAAAGCCTAAATCGCCTGGGGTAAAGTAAAATTTTTCGTAAAAGCCAGGGTCATCAGGAATGTGCATTTTACGGTATTTACCCGCAATGGTGCCGTCTTTTTCAAGTACCACCGCGGTATTGTGATAAAGCCCAGTGGCACGTTTTTCAAACAGTGAAGCCACAATAACGATGCCTAGCTCTTTAGCAAGCTCGCCCAGTGTATTTGTGCTTGGGCCCGGAATTGTTTCGGCTAAGTCAAATACATCAACATCTTCTGTTTGGCAAAAATACAGACTACGGTGCAGCTCTTGTAGTACCACAAGCTGTGCGCCTTGGTTAGCAGCATCACGAATGCCAGCAATCGACTTTGCCATATTTTGGCAGGCGTTATCACTGTTAGTTTGTTGCACTAAGGCAACGGTTAATTTTGCAGGGCTTGTCATTGTGCTGCTCCAGCTAAAAATCCACGAGGTAATTGCATGGTAATGCAATGTAAACTACCAAATTGTTCAATAATAGGTAGGCAATTAACGCCAATAATAGTGTGCGCTGGGTATGCTTTTTGAACTTGCGCTAGCGCCAGTGCGTCGTTGTCATCGTTATACGTCGGGACTAAAACCGTATTATTGATAATCAAGTAGTTTGCGTACGTTGCCGGTAAACGGGTGTTGTCATCATCAAACACTGGTTTTGGCCACGGCAAATCAATTAACGTATATGGGGTATTATTTTGCGTTTTAAAGCTTTGCAGCTGCTTTTCCATCGCATCTAATGCGTTAAAGTGCTCATCTTCTTTAGCATCGCACTTAACATACACAAGTGTATTATTGGGGGCAAAGCGCACCAGTGTGTCGATATGGCTGNGGTAGCCATGATCTACCCATAAAAAGTCAGTTGCGCCTAAATGCGTTGTTAAAATTGACTCAATATCGCCTGATGATAAATCGGGGTTGCGGTTTTTATTCAGTAAACATTCGCTGGTTGTAAGCAACACACCGTGTTCGTTAATTTCAATGCCGCCACCTTCAAGTACCACATTCAGGGCTTGGTAATCAGTGTTTGGATTGCTTAGCTGGTTTACCAGTACTGCGTTAATTTTATTATCGAGGGCACTTTCGAATTTATTACCCCAGCCATTAAAGATAAAGTCGTAAATTTTAAGTTGGCGAGCGTCGTCAATATTTGCGCAGGTAATAGGGCCGTGATCCCGTGCCCAAGTATCGTTTGTTGGTGTAACAACAAAGTGCACTTGGCTTAAGTTTATATTCGCTTTTGTAAGCAAGGCAGTAATGTGGCTTTTAAGCGCCGTGTTATGGGCAACAATAACAAGCTGCTGCACGGCTGTGATATGCGTTGCAAGCTCAACATAAACAGGCTCTACGCGTTCAAGCGTATCAGCCCAGTCGGTCTGTGCATGGGGCCAGGTAAGCATAACGGCGTCTTGCTCAGCCCATTCAGGTAAAAGTCTAAAGTTCATGAAGTTTTGATACAAATTACGGTGGCGCTAGTTTAGCATTTTACATGCATATGTCAGCTATTTATCGCTGCTAGAATCATCGTCAATTTGCTCGAGTTCTTGGCGTTTTTTTAGCTGGCGTGTTTGTGCATGTAAGCTGGCTCTGACAACTAATTCTTGGTCTGTGGTTCTTATTGCAGTAAACAGTAATGTGTATTGGTAGTGTTCGCTGTCTTGTTTTTCAACGGCCACAACTTCTGTATAACAGTAAACGGCTGAGGCTTCGTGATGCAAAAATAGCTTTGTTCTAAATGCTTGGCCTATTGCGTATACATCAGGCGAAGTAAAGCGAATGCCGCCTCCGCCGTAGCTATCGCACTGTATGGCGTTATCTTGAGCTTGCTCTGAGGCTAAAATGTGGCTCATTATTAAATCAATTTTACGCGACTGTGCTTGTAAAAAAGCCGCCAGCTCTTGTGCTAAATCGCCTAAGTTTCTAAGGGGTCTTAAAGAGGCCTGTTCAAGCTCACTGACTTCGTTAGCTAGCTTAAATAGAGGAGGTATATCGTCTTCAAGCGCGAGTTGAGATTGCGGCACTAACTGATTTTCTACAGCAAATAAGTTTACTCGAATGCTTTCATTTATTTGAAAGTATTCTTCAAATTCGCTTAATCTTTGACTGTTCATAATTATCTCCACTGCGTATTCATTAAATAGTAGCGTTGTGGGGAGTAAATTGCTAGCAGATAAAAATGCTAAATGGTTTGTTTATAAGCCAGTTTTTAAGAATGTTGATTAGAGCGTGTTGAACTTTGCGGATTGAAATTTGTTCAATCTAGGGGCGTTTAAATCGCGGCGCGAGGTTTGTAACCTAGTGGGCACGATAACAGCTCCTGCGTTTCGCCTATTTATGTGGAATAACCACACTTATAGGCTCTGTCTTGCCTAAAAACCAAACACACTGCTGCAAATTCAACTATTAAAAATCAACACGCCCTAATAAAAAAGCGGCCAATGTCATCCTAACATCGGCCGCTTGGGTATTGATTAATTAGCGCTGGGAGTGCTTATTTAAGTAGAGCGGCTAATTCATGTAAATCTTTCACAACGTGGTCTGGTTTTTTTGCCAGTGGGTAAAGTGTTTTACCTGGGCGGGCGATAAAGGTTGTTTGTAACCCGGCTTCTTTAGCACCTGCTACATCCCAACCGTGCGCCGCTACCATCATTGCTTCATTTGCTTTTACATTTAATTTTGTTAACACCCACTCATAGGCACGTAAGTCTGGTTTATAAATTTTAATATCTTCAATGCTGTAACGCGCATCAAAGAACGACATTAATCCAGCGCTCTCAAACTGGGCTTTAACGCCTTTGTTTGAAGAATTTGTCAGACTTACTAACTTATAGCCCTGTGCTTTGAGTTTTGCCAGTCCTTCTTTCACATCTTTGTGAGGAGGTAGGGTTAAAAGCGGGGTGACAATGGCTGTTTTTGCTTGTTCATTAGTAATGGCTATGTTGTTATTTTTGGCAACCATGCGTAGCGATGCAACGCCAATTTGACCAAAATCGTGGTAATTGCCACTTACAGTATCAACGAGTGAATGATGCAACATGGTCGAAAACCAAAGTGGTAATAAATCCTCACGCCCGCCAAGCGCTTTACCAATAGAGGTGCGCATGGAGGTTAAATCTAACAAGGTTTCGTTTACATCAAAAATAAGTACTTTAGGTTTCACTTGTGCCTGTGGTTCCTCAGCCATAGCGTAGCCAGAGGCAAGGCTAGTACCAAAAAGTAGTGATAGGGTAAGGGTTTTTAACGATTTTAAAATAGACATTAGTGTTGCTCCGATTCAAGGGCGGCCAATACATCAGTAGGCTCTGCGCGTAGGGTATAGTCTTCGTTTAAAAAGGCATACGTAATTATGCCTTTTTGGTTAATTACATAGGTTGCTGGTAAAGGTAATGTATAACTTTTATTGCCGTAGTACTTTTCAAAATCAATTCCAAACTGGCTATAAAGCGCCACAATACGTTCATCTAAAGTAAACAGTAAACCAAATTGCTCGGCTACCTTGTTATTAATATCTGAAAGCACATCAAATTCAAGGGCATTTTTTTGTGCGCTAGATAACGTTTCGTCGGGTAATTGTGGCGATATCGCAATTAACTGCGCATTGTGCGTTTTAAATTCGGGTAAGTGATCGTTAAGTGCTTTTAGCTCTAAATTACAATATGGACACCAGTTACCACGGTAAAAGCTAATTATTACCGGGCCATTATTTAATAAATCAGCGAGCTCAACTTGCTCAGCGCTATGATTGTTTAAGCTGAAATTGCTTACTTTAGCGCCTACCTGTAGCGCATTATCTTTTATATGCTGAGCAATGAGCTCTTAATTTGTCTGCGTCATAAGGGCTAATACATCGCTAGGTAGCTTCGCTTCTTTTTGCACGTTATAGGCGTCAATCTGTGCTTTTAAACTCATTATTAAATCTCGAATATAACTGTATGGCGATTATGGATGTTTTAGTTATTTAAATATATATTGCAAAACTGAAAGCTTCATTCGAAAATATTAAATACTAAAAACTGCCTAGCCAAATGTATGTATAATTTAAGTGACCTAGAAACATTTATTGCCGTCGTAGAAAATAAAGGGGTGCTTGCAGCTGCGCGTGAGCAACGTTTGTCGCCGGCAACAGTAAGCCACAGGCTAAGCAAGCTCGAGCGCGAGCTTTCAACCGTGTTAGTGTTTAGAGACAGTAGACGAGTAAGGTTATC
>NZ_AUTO01000355.1:0-4093 GCF_000498055.1 Pseudoalteromonas sp. TB51 | reverse complement strand
CGCCCGCCGGTGAGCTATTTTATCATCGCGTAGGGGCTATTATAGAAGCCTTGCACGATGCAGAGCACAGCATTGGCGCACGAAGCTCTTCGGTGAGCGGGTTATTACGTGTGACTATGCCACCGTGGGTGTTTTCAAAGTATGTTATGCCTAAGTTGACCGAGTTTGAAACCCAATACCCGCAACTAAAGCTCGACTTTTTAATTACTGATCATTTTGTCAATGTGGTCGATGATGCACAAGATGTGGCAATTAGAGTAGGGCAATTAACCGATTCTGGCCTGCTCTCTCGTAAAATTGTCAACAACTCCCGTATTTTATGTGCAGCGCCAAGTTATATAAAAAAGCATGGTATGCCTTGTACACTAAGCGAACTGAGCACGCACTATTGGGTGTGTTTACCCTGGCAAAGGCAGTTAAAACTGTATGATGAAAATAATAAAATACACACCTTTAATGCCAAAACGCGCTTTACTATTTCTAATTCCGATAACATGACGCAAGCAGCCCTTGCCGGACATGGCATAGCTATTAAATCTAAAATTGCGATTAACGATGAGCTAAGTGCCGGAAACTTAGTAGAGGTGATGCCCAATGTAATGGCCCAAAGCGACGCGCCGGTGTGGTTTTTACGGCCTCAAAATAGCTTAACAACCCGTAAAACCGAGGTGTTTTATGAGTTTATGAAGTCTTTATTTGCCAGCTATGAATAAGCGGTAATACCCGCGCTTAATAATGAATAAGGTTACAAAGCCAATAAACTCAGCAAAAATAGCAATAATAATGGCGCTGACAAGCGCTGCTATTATGGAGTCTTTTTTTAGCACTATTTGCCCTTCAAAGCGTTGCCATACTTGCTTTTTAATAGTGAGAAAGTCGCTGGTTAAAGTAAATAAATAGGGCGATTGGTTAAAGTTACTAACTGCCACTTGTAAAGAGTGCTGGCGATTATTGAGGCTTTTAATATGGGTAGCCCCTTTACCAACAATATCATCACCAATATTTTCATAGTGGGCAATTAACTTGTTTAAATCGTTGTTAAAGTAGTTTTGAGCATCTTTTTTAAACGGGGCTAGTGCGTTATTCGCTTCAATTAAATGTGCATCTAAAGCGTGCCCAAAGTCGCTTACAAAGGCCGGTATTTGTACCCCTAATAGTAAACCTGCTGCAAAAAAACTGAGCCTTATGTAATCTAATAATTTACTCATTTGATCTCCTGTTTACTCAAAACCCACCTAAACAACGCTAAATTAACATTTGCGCTTGTTTTTATGCCAAAAACTCGTAATCTATCGGTAATAAAAATAACAATAGGCCTATGTTAAGGATGACTACCAAAGTAAATATGACATCAACGTTTGTTGATATCACTAAGCAGTTAAAACGCTTTGTGTCGCGTATTGTACAGCCCGATGACGTAGAAGACATTGTGCAAGAAACCTTTATTAAAAGCTACGAAGCTGATTTAAAACAAGATATTCAGTTTAGACGCAGTTACATGCTTAAAACTGCAAAGCACTTAGCGCTTAATCATATAGCCAAGTGGGATAACAAGTTTAATGACTCGTTAGAGCACGACGCAGAATTACCCCCGCTGCTTAAATCCTCACAACTTGAGGATGAATACACCTCAAAAGAGCGTTTTTTACTTTTTTGCAGAGCAACGGATCAACTAAATTCTTCTATCCGTAAATGCTTTATATTTAAAAAAGTGTACGGTATGAGCCAAAAAGAAATCGCCCAGCACATGCAATTAAGTGAAAGCACAGTAGAAAAACACATCGCCAAAGGTTTATTACAAACCATGTTATACATGAAAGAACATGAACAAAATCATAACCAATCTGCGGCGCATAATTCTGCTTGTAATTCGGCTCTATCAATTGAGAGGGCAGCGAAATGAGTAATGTTCATCAATTTACATCAAAAGATTTAATTTTAGAAAAAGCCTGCCAATGGATCAGCGCAATTGATAGGGGCTTAAGCGAAATTGAAAAAGAGCAATTTAAGCTGTGGATGATGCAAAGTACCGCCCATCAAGATGCCGTCTACGAACTTGCGCAGCTATGGGATGAATTGGCCGTATTAAACGAGTTAAGCAGTTTATTTCCGCATAGAAGTGTAAAACAACCCCAGAAAAAAAGATGGGCGTTTTCTAGTGCCATTGCCGCGAGCTTATTTGCAGCATTAATGGTGTGTAGTTACTTATTAATTAACCTTGAAAACGGCTACAACGAAGAGCTGGCTAAAATAAATTACACCAAAATTTATACAACGAAGGTGGGCGAACAAGCCACGTATGTTTTACCCGACGGCACCATAGTGCAATTAAACACGAATAGCCTATTAGAGGTAGCTTATAGCAAAGGGCGTCGTCAGTTATTACTGAGTAAGGGGGAAGGGCGTTTTAATGTAGCAAAAGATGCATCGCGCCCATTTAGTGTGATGGCTGGCGATAAGAGCTTTACGGCACTTGGTACTGTATTTAATGTACAGCGCAATACCTCTTCTGATTTAGAGCTGGTTGTAACCGAAGGGAAAGTGATGATCACCGACCCAAGTGTTGCGGTAAGTGCCAACGATTTTAAAGACTACCAACTGGCTGATAATAACGCTAAAAAAGTACGTAAAATCAATGCCAATATTGTTATTTCTGGCGAAAAAGCAATTATAGAGCAAAGCATTACTAAACCTATTACGCAGCTTTCTGTGGATGACGTACAGCGTGATTTAGCGTGGCAAAATGGCATGTTAATTTTTAATGGCGAGCATTTAAGCGATGCATTAAATGAAGTAAGCCGTTACACCTCTACGCGTTTTAAGCTTTCAAACGATGAGCTTGCCAGTATAAAAGTAGCGGGTGTATTTAAAGCTGGCGATGTTGAGGGGCTACTTGAGAGTTTACAGACTAACTTTGCAATTGAGCATGAGCGTTTAGGTGAACATATGGTGAGCCTAACACAGCAAACTAAATCATAAGAAATGTTATGCATATCAAACAAATGTTAGGTGAAGTTGCATCTTTAAATGTTATTAGTAAAAAAAAGTTTAAAAAAAAGATAAAAAACTATAGAGGAATTTTGTTTGTCAGCTGTTTATATAAATTGCGCAGTAACCAAACGCATTTATTTAGTGGTTTAAGTGTACTTGCTCCGGCTATTTTTAGCTTGAGTGTGCAAGGGGCAACACAGACCACTGGGCAAATGGTGCAATTTGATATACAAGCGCAGCGAGCAGACAAAGCCTTAATAGAATTTGCTAAACAAACAGAGCAAACCGTGGTGTTTTCTTATGAGTTGGCAAAAAATTACCAAGCAAATTCGGTTTATGGTTTTTATACCCAATTAGATGCACTGCAAGCATTATTAAGTGGGACTGAGCTCGATGCGGTTGTTGATCAAAATGGTTTACTGAGTATAAAACTCAAACAAATCAATAGGAAAGATAACAACATGATGAAGCTTTCAGGGGTTAGTGCAGCTGTATTACCAGCATTGCTTGCAGCAAATTCACACGGTGTGAATGCAGCAGAGGATGTTGCACAAGAGAAAATAGAAAAAATTGCTATTGTAGGTAGCCGCGTAGCAGGGCGCTCAGTAGAAGATTTACCCGTACCCGTTGATATTTTAAGTGCTGAAGCACTTGAAAACACAGGCCAAACCGAAGTTGGCCGTATGTTGCAATCTATTGCACCTTCATTTAACTTTTCAAGCTCGTCAATCAGTGACGGCACTGATGCCTTACGACCTGCAACACTGCGTGGTTTAGGGCCTGACCAAACACTTGTGCTTATTAATGGTAAGCGCCGCCATCAGGCAAGTATTATTCATATCAATACCTCAGTAGGGCGTGGTACCGCAGGTACCGATATGAATGCTATTCCAGCCTCAGCTATTAAACGTATAGAAGTTTTACGAGACGGCGCAGCAGCGCAATACGGCTCAGATGCAATTGCCGGTGTAATTAATATTGTACTAAAAGATGGTAGCGAAGGCGGCAAAGCAGCGGTTAATTACGGCCAATACTCAGAGGGTGATGGCGAAACAGTAAACGTTGATTTTAATAAAGGGTTTGCCCTAGGTGATAGCGGCTA
>NZ_AUTO01000354.1:0-20884 GCF_000498055.1 Pseudoalteromonas sp. TB51 | reverse complement strand
CACGGCAAGATCATTATAAATTGAACTTATAGAGCAAGTAGTGATCAGATCAAGGCATAATAATTACTTGGTCGCATAAATATGAGCACTACTTTTCTGAAACATTTTAATTCAATTACAGATCCTCGCATTGAACGTTGTAAAAAGCATGAACTTATCGATATTCTTCTCCTTGCTATTAGCGCTGTACTCTCTGGTGCAGAAGGATGGGAAGATATTGAAGACTTTGGGCACCTAAAGCTTGATTGGTTAAAAAAATACGGTACGTTCAACGCAGGAATTCCAAAACATGACACGATTGCTCGCGTCATGTGTCGGTTAAAAGCAAATGAAATAGAAAGGGCATTTCAATCTTGGATATCATCACTGATTGAAACCACAGGTGCAGATATCATCGCTATCGATGGCAAAACCGCACGACGTTCATTTACCACAAAAGACAGAAAAAGTGCCTTACACACGGTCAGTGCATGGAGTTGCCAACACCAGTTAGTGCTTGGGCAGACGGCTGTTGATAATAAAACAAATGAAATCACCGCAATACCAGAATTACTCACCCTGCTCGATATTGAAAACAGTATCATTACGTTAGATGCGATGGGATGCCAACAAGAAATAGCAAAACAAATCATCCAACAAAAAGCAGATTATATTCTTGCACTTAAAGGTAATCATTCAGGCATGCAAAAGGAACTAGAAGCGTGGTGGCACAAGTGCGAGCGTGAAAGGTTAACTCAGCATAATTGTGATGAATATACCGAAATAAGCTCAGGACATGGGCGTGTTGAAACACGTACATGCCAGCAGTTACTTATAGATAAAAGCTGGTTAGGCAAGGATTATCGTTGGCCTGGCTTAACGAGTATTATTAAGGTCAGGGCTGAAGTTCATGATAAGTCGGCAGGGTCGGATACCACTGAAACACGCTGGTATATAAGTTCATTAGACTTAAATGCAGCGCAAGCACTCAATGCGGTACGCAGTCACTGGCAGGTTGAAAGCATGCATTGGATGCTTGATATGAACTTCAGAGAAGATGAATCGAGAATACGCAAACTTCAAGGGCCATTAATGTTTAATGTAATGCGAAAGATAGCCATGGCGCTTTTTAAACAAGATACATCTAAGTCAGCTAGTATGGCGAGGAAAAAGAAAATGGCAGGGCTAGACGATGATTACCGCTCAACCCTGTTAGAGTCTGGGATTAAAATGCGCTAGCCGTGGTGCTTTACTTACAATATTTATCAAAGGAACTGAAATGATTAAATACATAATAACCTTTTTATTGATCACTTTTTCAAGCTTTGCTGCGGCCGATGATTGGGCGTCTATCGCGTCAACACCTGGGTATGGACGTATAGAGGTAGTGAGTGACTATATGCTTTTCTCAAGCGCTAAAAGTTTTGACGCTAAAATTCCAAAACTAGTTAAAGAAGGGAGCAGCATAACAATATTTTATAAACAAGATGACAAGGTAGTTACTCGTGAATTTGTTGTAGCAGGAATAAGCACCAAAGGTGAGCTATGTAGGTTACATAGTGAGTTACCTTCAAGATTTAGCTCAACACCAAGTGATACTATTTATGTAAAGCCTTGCCGTTATAAATAAAACACAACCCCCTCAGTAACTTATATATTATTTATTTTTAGGTTGCATGTGGGGGTTAAGTATTTGCAAGTAATAGCTTTTTGATTTTTTTAAATTGTTGAGCTCATCTTTTTTGTAAAATCCATAGGCATAAATAGCTGCGATTGTAATTGCCGCAATCCAAGAGATTAGAAGTTCCTCTCTTAAAGTAGAAAATAAAAACCCCAGTCCAATCCATAAAATAATGAAAAGTTCGTTTTTATCTTTCTCTATTTTTTCTATTGAAGAGTTTATATTAAGAATTGTTCTAGCTGTGCCCATTTTATCTTCCATGATCGTAACTCCTTAAATGATGAGTATTAAATATAGGGTTATATATATTTTAATACAATTTTTTGTATTGGGGCTGTATATAACGTAGGCCTTTTATTTTGTCTTTTAATATCTAGGCTGAGAAAGAGTTTTAGTTACACTGTAAGTTACACTATCTGCTTTTTTATTTTATTAAGCTTTTAATAATCAGATGGTTAGGCGGTTGGTTTGGTGGTTGTAGGGGCTACCAATTAAATCAAAAACCTAATGCAATATTAGTAACTCTTTTGTGCCTGCGTAGGTAGGATAAGCGAAGCGCCATCCGACACAGTAAAATACCTTACCAATTATTATCAACATTTTATGTGGTCGAGTGGCTGGAGAGTGCCATGAGCAGACATTCATGCATAATTCGTTTCTGCTCTGGAATAAGTTATCCCCCCAGTTACTCATGATGTTAGGATAATCCAAGGTTGAACATACACATTCAAGGTAAGATTGCTGTACAGTGTTAAATCTTGAGACTAAATTAGCATATGATGTTTTAGTTAAACGACAGCTTTGTCATAATTTTGATAAAAACGCTAGTTAATTAGGAGTAACCATGAATGTATTTCACAAACAATTTATGGATATAATCAAGGATGAGATCGAGGCAAACCCCGACCGAATAGAGAAATTTGATTTCGATGACATACTTCAGAAATTACATCCAAAATTAGTTTCAACACTTCGTAAATCCTTAGAAAAGAACACGAAACAAATGCTGAGTGAACGAAGACAGCAGTTTTCATCATTTACGGAACGTAATGAAGCTCGATGGAAAAATGCATTTGATTTGCTAGAGGCACATATCGTCATTTGCACTGAAGCTGGTGAGAGTCTTAATTTTGAAAATCGGCCAATTGCTGTAGAAGAAAATGATCTAAAATTTGATATTTTGATTAGGCAACATGCAAGAGCTTGTCATATAGCAAACGAAATTTTATGCCTTTTAAAAAATGGTTTCGCAGATGCTGCACATGCCAGATGGAGGGCCTTGCATGAAGTAAATGTAACAGCATGGTTTATTGAAAAGCATGGTCAAGAATGTGCTAGACGCTTTTACTTTCATGATATTATTGATTCATATGACGGCATGAAAGAGCATAAAAAATATGAGGCTAGGCTGCAAGAAAAAGCTCCTGAGCAATCTGTTATCGATGACTGCAAACAAGAATACGATAAAGTAATTAAAGAATTCGGCAAAGGTTTTGAATGTCACTATGGTTGGGCGGCACACGTTTTCCCTGAGCGCAAGCCTAGAACTATAGGTTTTGCTGCGCTAGAAAAAGATGTTGGGCTTGACCATATGCGCCCGTATTATAAGTGGGCAAGTCAAAATATTCATGCTGGTTCAAAAGGAACAAGGGTTCGGCTTGCGTTAGTAGAATGTCCAGATGACATTTTGGTCGTTGGCCAAAGTAACTCAGGTGTGGCAGATCCAGCCCACGCGACTTCGCTGAGTTTAACGCAAATCACAACTTGTTTACTCAAAACTGTGCCAAGTTTGGATCATATTGTTTTAATGAATCTATTAGGAGAATATGCAGATGATATTGGAAAGGCTTTACTCCAAATTTCTAGTAAAGATCGTATCGAAAGCGCAGAGTGAAAAAATTATCTAGTGAAAGCTGAGAAGTCTAAACGGCGATATTCAACCAATCTCAATGACCGCTACTCGCTCAAAGCCGCCCTTAAAAACCTAAGATACCAATAAATACTGAGTTAAAACGTTAGCGAAAAAGTAATTTTAATGCCTAAGTATTTTTTAACTAAAAACAAAAAAGCGAGTAAATATAAATCTACTCGCTTTAAAATTTTGACAGCTTACAGCTTACAGCTTACAGCTTACAGCTTACAGCTTACAGCTTACAGCTTACAGCTTACAGCTTACAGCTTACAGCTCAACCATCACTCGTAATCTTATCTATCAGCTCACTAAGTACTGCTTCGGCTTTGCTGGTTTCTACTTGGCAGGTGCCGGCGTTTAAGNCCGCCGTATTTAAGGCATAACTCGCCCACATTGGTGTTTGAGCTGCGGTTGGTGATTGATTTACCAATGGCAAATACTACGTTTTGTTTTTTAAGGCCCCACATTTTGTGAATTGATATATTGCAGTCGGGGTACATGGCGTAAATAACAAAGCGGTTGGTGGCGTAAATAGTTTCTTCTTGAGTTAAATCTAGCACCACGAGGTTTTTATGCACGGTAGCGCATTGTGCTATTTGCTCTTTGGCCTTTTCGTTATGCTCGTTATAAAGCGCAACACGTTCGGCTACGTCTTCCATTTTTAAAATATCTTCAATGCTTTGATCTTTACAGGCATCGATTAGCTTCATCATTAATTGGTAGTTTGAAATTTTAAACTCGCGGAATCGGCCAAGGCCTGTGCGTGCATCCATGATAAAGTTCATTAATACCCAGTCTGTTGGGTTGAGTATTTCGTCTTTTGAGAACTGGGCTGCATCGCCTTTATCTACCGCTTCCATCATGTCTGTGCTGATGTTTGGAAATTTTTCTGCGCCGCCATAATAATCATAAACAACGCGTGCAGCAGAAGGAGCTTTAGGGTCAATTATGTGGTTTTTAATATCGCTTGCGTTACGTACGGTTTCGCTTAAGTGATGGTCAAATGCAATGTGACAGCCAGCAACGTAGGGTAGGTTAGTGGTAATGTCGTTTGCAGTTATGTCTATTTTGCCATCTTGCATGTCTTTTGGGTGTACAAATAAAATGTCATCAATTAGGTCTAAGTCTTTGAGCAGTACGGCACATACTAAGCCGTCGAAATCGCTGCGGGTGACTAGTCTAAATTTATTATTGGGCATAGCTTTTCCATCTTGTTGTGATTGAGTAATCAAATAAGTGTAACAGCTAAAATAATTTTTGAGAGGTTATAGCAATCGAATTAAGAATTTAGTCATTCAAACGTGCTAAATAAAGCGTAAACGGCGTTATAAACTTTTAAGTAGAACATATGCCTATCGAAAATTAGGCCTTTGTTATTACTCTGTTTATCTGTTGCTATCAATACCTCATAATTTAACACAATGGGTATTAGCGTTAAAAAAGCGCATAAAAAAGCCAAAACGACTGTTTTGGCTTTTTGTTAGCAAGTATGTATTTGTTTTATTGCTGTATAAAAGTTAGGCGCCTGGTCCGCATTCCATACAGCTGTTAATAATATCTGGGCCAAATTTAAGTCTGGCATTTAAATCGCGTAGGGCAGTGCGTAAACCTTCTTCAATTACTGGGTGGTAAAATGGCATATCCAGCATTTCTGGTACGGTCATTTTGTTTTGCACAGCCCATGCTAATAAATGAGCAAGGTGTTCGGCTTGTGGACCAATAAATTCTGCACCTAAAAATAAGCCTGTGCCTTGCTCTGCGTAAACGCGCATGTGGCCTTTATTTTTAAGCATTACTCGGCTGCGGCCTTGGTTTTCAAAGCTCACTTCGCCTACTTCAAAGCAACCACATTCACCTAGGCGGTCTGTAATTTGTTTATAGCTGTCGCCTACCATTGCTATTTGCGGGTCACTAAACACTGCGGCAATTTTTGCGCGGCGAAGGCCAATGCGTACATCGGGGAAGCGCCCAGCATTTTGACCGGCAATGGTGCCTTGATCCGATGCTTCGTGTAGCAGGGGGATCATATTGCTGGCATCGCCCGCTATAAATATATTTGAGTTACCACATTGCATTGTGTGCGGGTCGGCGTGTGGCACACCGCGCTCATCAAGCTCTATGCCGGTATTTTCTAAACCTAGCTTGTCTACGTTGGGTACTCGGCCTGTGGCTGCAAGTACGTAGTCAAATTGCTCGGTGTGTTTAGCACCGTCTTTATCGGTGTAAGTAAGCTGGGCTTTATCGCCAACTTGCATCATGTCAGATACGTTTGAGTCGGTATCTACAAAAAATTCTTCAGCAAAAACAGTGTTTGCATAGTCTTTAATTACTGGGTCGGTAAGTGGGCCAATTGCGCCGCCAACACCAAATAATTTTACGTTTACGCCTAAGCGACTAAGTGCTTGGCCAATTTCTAGGCCTATTACGCCTGGGCCAAATACAGCCACTGACTCTGGTAGGTCGTCCCAGTCAAATACATCGTCGTTTATAATAAGTTTGTCACCAAAGTTATTAAACACGCCTGGGTATGATGGGCGCGAACCGGTGGCAATTACAAAGCGTTTAGCAGTAATAATGATGTCATCGTCAATTTGTACGCGGTTGGCGTCTAAAAACTTAGCGTAGCCACGAATTTTATCTTCATCAGGAATGTCGTCTACGGCTTCTACTACGAATCCTGCAAAGCGATCTCGTTCGCTTTTAACACGTGCCATAACTGCTTTGCCGTCTATTCGTGGCTTTGAGCTATGTACACCAAATGCAGGTGCCATTTCAATTGAATGCGCGGCTTCGGCTGCGGCAATAAGTAATTTACTTGGCATACAACCAACGCGTGCACAGGTAGTACCGTACGGGCCTGATTCAATCATTAAAACGTTAGGGGTGAATTGTTTTGCGTTACGGTATGCGCTTAAGCCTGCAGTACCTGCACCTATAACAACAACATCGGTTTGTAATTCTTTCATAGTGGTATCCTTTATTATTTTCAATCTGTGCGATGAGATTGATATAGAGGGGCGCGTACGCCCCTGCTATTTTTTTACTTAATTAAGCAAAGTATTTTTCTAAATCGTCTGAGCCGCCAATGTGTTTACCACCAATAAATATTTGTGGAACAGTGTCACGGCCAGAAATTGCTTTAAGGCTTGTTAATGTAGCGCCTGCACCCATAACAACTTCTTCAAATGCGTAGCCTTTTTCTGTTAGTAGCTCTTTTGCTTTTTTACAGAAAGGGCAACCAGGTTTAGAAAATACGGTTACTGGCTCTGGCTTAGTTTGTTTTGGGTTGATGTAGTCAAGCATTGTGTCTGCATCAGAAACTTCAAACGGGTCGCCTGGTAAATCTGGTTCGATAAACATTTTGTCGATAACGCCATCTTTAACTAGCATAGAGTATCTCCAGCTGCGCTTACCAAAGCCTAAATCGTTTTTATCTACTAACATGCCCATGCCGTCAGTAAATTCGCCGTTGCCATCAGGTAATAATGTGATGTTTTGCGCTTCTTGATGCTCTGCCCATGCGTTCATTACAAATGTATCGTTTACTGATACACATACAATTTCATCAACTCCATTTTGCTTAAGTACACCGGCTAACTCGTTGTAGCGTGGTAAGTGAGTTGATGAACAGGTTGGTGTAAATGCGCCCGGTAGTGAAAACACAACAACGGTTCTGCCTTTAAAAATTTCGTCTGTGGTTACTGATTTCCATTCGTCGTTTTGACGTGTTGCAAATGTAACGCTTGGGATTGTTTGACCTTCAATATTCTTTAACATAGTTTGTTCCTCTTGATTTGTTGGAGCCATTATGGCGAGAATTTAAATATAGTTCCAATCGTTTGTTTGTATTAAACTAATAGGTATAGCCTATCAGGTGGAGATGAATTTGAACTTAAAAGATTTAGAGTATGTAAAAGCAATAGCGCACCACAAGCATTTTCGCAAAGCGGCCGATGCCTGTTTTGTTAGCCAGCCTACACTAAGCGGGCAAGTAAAAAAGCTTGAGCAAGAGCTTAATGTTGTTTTATTTGACCGCTCAACTAAGCAAGTTACATTAACAGCGCAAGGTGAACGTTTGTTGACACAAATAAACGTTATTTTAGAGCAAACAGAAATCTTAAAAGAGCTGGCGGCTACTTCAAACGGGCCGCTACAAGGTAAGCTAAGAATTGGTATTATTCCTACTATTGCGCCGTACTTACTCAGCGCTTTACTGACCTCTATGAAAGCGGCATTTAGCGAGAGCCACTTTTCGTTTATAGAAATGCAAACAGCGACTATGCTAGAGGCGCTTGATAACGGCGAGCTCGACTTTGCAATTTTGGCCGATGTTCCCGAGCTTAAAAACTACCATACGGTTAACGTGTACAAAGAAGACTTTATGGTTGCTGTTTCAACCGATAACCCGTTATCTAACCGTAAAAAAGTAGCGCTAAGCGATTTACAAAGTTGTAGCCTATTAATGTTAAGTGATGGCCATTGCTTTAAAGATCAAGCCCAAAAGTTTTGTTTTGCTGCGGGAGTGGATGTGTCAAACCAATATCAGGGCAATAGTTTAGAAACTTTATTGGCGCTGGTGGCGATAGATGATGGGGTGACATTTGTGCCCAAGCTTGCGTGCACACAGCGTGTAGGGATTGATTATTTAGCTATTTTTCCTAATCAGCAACGTAATGTGGTATTTGCTTGCAGAAAACACTACCCGCGTTTGGCGGGCGTTGAGCAATTAGCCCAGTGGTTGGCAGAGCACCCAAATTTAAAGCGGGCGCTTATTTAGCGTTCTTGGCTTGCAACCTCTACCACATCGTTTATTTGTACCCCAGGCAAAGGCTTGTCGTTAAGGCTTACAGCAATGGCGCTTTGTTTATAAAGTTGCTCAACCACAATGGTGTTAAGCGTGGTAATGGTATGCGGCATAGTATTGCCTTGTGCATCGGTTAAGTAGTTATGGTGCGCAATGCTTAATAGTTGGCCTTTTTTTAGGCCATGATCTTTGCCTAGGTTTATCACCAATTTGTTGTTTTCCATGTGCATTATTTTACCTTTAGTAGGAAAACACGCCATAGCCGCTTGTATATCGTAACTGACCGTTTGATTTATATCGCTAATACTTTGCCCAAAAGGTGATTGCCAAAACCTATCACTATTTACATCAACTATGGCTGTTTTTTCAAATGGCCATACAGCTTGGGTATGATAGCTGTTTTGCCATAATTGTTCATACGTGGTGCCATCAAACAACATAAACTCAATAGCGTAGCTGCGCTGGTAGGTTTCGTCTTGCCAAAAGGCGTAGTCGTTGTTGAGTTTATCGCTTGGCGCTAAATTGGTTATTTGGCTTAATAAAACATATTGCGCGTTGCTTCTGGCTGAAAGCTCTTCTAGTTGTGCATTTGAGTAGTCGTGCTGCTGATTAAAGTAATTGTCTACATTAATTGCTTTATTGTAGTAAGCAACGGGCAGGGCGCTCATTTTTGTGCTTTGCAAAGCGCTAAATAACTTTTTACTAATGGCTTTATTTACGTCAAATATTTGACCCATTAAGGCATGCTCACGATGAACAAGCTGGCTTTGGGTTACAGCAACAAATTTATTAAAGCTACTTTGTGGGCATTGCTCTGTTTGGGCAAATACATCAAGCCTAAGCGTAATGGCAAATTGTTGATTTTGGCGTTGCTCGCTCACCAGCTCTATTTTTTGTATTTCGCCGTGGCTACTAATTTTTAGCTGATCTTGCGTTAGCACGCCATCTACCAAGGTTTGTACCGAGCTAACCCGGGCGCCAGAAAACACTAATGCTTGTGTAATTGCATCTTTAATCGCGGCCGATTTAGCACTGCTTATGTCGCCATTTTGGATTTGTGCATGGCCGGTAGATTCAAACCATTGTGCGTAAGTACTGGCAGAAAACGTTAATAATGCAGCGCTAGTAACACCTGCAAATAGTGATGATAAAAACGTGTTCATACCGGTACTCCACATAAAATTAGTTAATTACGCTTTAGCTAAGCAAGGACTGCACCAATATGAGGACTTTATAACAAATGGCATTAAACCTGCATTTATTTGCGCAATTAGTTTAAAGGGTGCAAATAAATGCGTGCAATTATATTACTTACTTTAGCAAGCCTTAGCCTTGCCGGTTGCAGCAACGTGTTTGATAAACATGTTGAGTACAAATATGTAGAGCCAAATAATTATCCGATACTTAAAGCGGTTGGTTATGCACCTATTAGCTTGCAGCAAGGGGCTAATAAATCACAAAAGCAATTAATGGCAATTAAGGCCTCTAAGCTTGAGGCGTACCGTGAACTGACTGAGCAAGTTTATGGGCAAAAAATTACAGCGGGCACGTCTGTAGCAGGTGCTATCGCTCAAAATGATTACATGGAAAGTAAAGTGCAGGGCATAATTAAAGGTGCGCAAATTATTAAAACTTACTCAGTTGACGATGTATACGTTACCGAGCTTGAGCTAAACATGAAGCGCGTGCACGACTTATACATAGGTGAAATTAAGCCGCGTGAAGTTAAAAAAGTGACCTACTACTAAGTAACTGGCCAGTACTTTAAATAGTAAAGCTACATTAAGCTGCTATTTTAACGGCTGGTTTTAGCGTTAAGCGCGTGGAATATACTCGTACAGCAATACATAACTTTGCTATTTACGGGAGCGTTTTTCTGTAAATCTAGGGTTTGATAAATCAGCTTTAAATACAACGATGGTTCAATACGTTAGTTAATGTATTAAGCAATGTTGAAATGACCGAGTTAAAATTTAAATCTAGTAAAAAAACACATACAAAATATCTCATCCTTTTATATTGAGTGCTATGCTGTTGTTACGAATAATATTTGAACAAGTAGTGTAGCGTTTGGTGTATGTTTTTAATTTTTCTTTTTTTGGGCTGTGAATGACACTTAGGCCCACTCTTTCCTCTAATAAGCTATTTTTTTGGTGCAAAAGCAATTTGCGCTATTTACTGCTATTTTTTTTACTTTCAAGCGGCGTGTTTGCGAGCCGTTTAACTATTCAATTTAATACCTTTATAGAATTAATGGGGCAAAAATATGGCCCTGCGCGAGTCACTGTAGCGCGTAATTGGCAAACTATGCTGGTGCGCACCCAAAATAAACCAGAACAACAACAAATTTTAATTGTTAACGACTTTTTTGCACGCAATCTTCGATATCAAACCGATATACAGCTTTGGAAGCAAAACGACTATTGGGCTACACCATTAGAAACCCTTGGCCGTGGTTTAGGTGATTGTGAAGATTATGCCATTGCTAAATACATTAGTTTACGCGCCTTAGGCGTAAGCGACGACAAGCTTAGGCTTATATATGTAAAAGCTAAGCTTGCTGGTACGAACAAAACACAAGCACACATGGTATTAGGCTACTTTGCTACGCCTAATGCTCAGCCGCTTATTTTAGATAGTTTAATAACAAAAGTGTTACCTGCAGCAAAACGCGTTGATTTAAGCCCGGTATTTAGTTTTAACAGCCAAGGTTTATGGGCAAATAACTCGACTAAAAGTGTAGCCAGCCCGACAGCAAGGCTATCGCGTTGGCGTAAAATTTTGGAGCAGACATCACAAGAAGGGGTTATGTGGTAATGGCGTCATTTTCCTTATTTAAGTTTTTCAAAAAAAGAAAAATCACTCTTAGGCAAGAGCTGTGGATCACCTTGCTGGTGGTGATTTTTGTTGGCTTTATAAGTAGCGTGTTAATAAGTACTAACTCTGCTAGAAACTATTTTTCTACGCAGCTGTATTTAAAAAATGTTGATAATGCTAGCTCCTTAGCGCTGATGATTAGTCAGCTTGAAAAAGACCCTGTAGAGCTTGAGCTGTTAGTGTCGGCCACTTTTGATACCGGCCACTACAAACGTATAGAACTGCAAGACCCAAATGGTGAGGTTATTGTAAAGCGCGTATTTACCGACACGTTAGAAAATACCGCACCAGCTTGGTTTAGAGCGGTATATGGGCTTAATGTACAGCCAGGTGTAGGGCAGGTTAACAACGGTTGGCAGCAATTTGGCACCTTATTTGTTGAAAGCCACAGCCAATATGCTGAGCAAGCATTGTGGGAAAGCGCCCTTAAACTGTTTTTTAGCTTTTTAGTGGTGGCCTTTTTTGCCTGTGCCATAAGTGCGTATTTATTACGTAGAATTTTAACGCCACTTGATGATGTGGTGTACCAAGCTAACGCCTTTGGCGATAAGCGCTTTATTAAATCAAAAGTGCCAAAAACCTTTGAGTTTGCACGCCTTGTGCAGTCGATGAATTTATTATCGACACGGTTTAGTCGCATTATAAAAGAAGATAATAAACGCTTAGAGGAGTTGCGTTTTAAAGCCCAGCACGATGAGCTAACAGGGCTTGCCAATCGAGAGTATTTTAGTGCCACATTAGAGGCTCATTTACAAAAAGTGAAAGATCATGCCCATGGTGCTTTGTTTTTATTTAGGGTGGTTAATTTAGATAAAATAAGTGAATCGATTAGCCGTGTAGAAATGGTTAACTTTTTACGCCGTTTTTCTCAGGTGTTAACACAGTTTTTAGAGTCGAACCAGGCGCACTTTTCAGAAAACTATATTGCGCGTATATCACATACCGACTTTACTGTGTTGTTTAGCGATACTGATGATATTCAAGCGCTTAGCGAGCAAATAACCGCACTGCATAAATCGATTGTTGATGAATACAAAAATATTGATTTGGCCATTGTACACAGTTGTACCTACATTGAGAAAAACGACACCCGATTTGATTTATTACGCCGTGTAGATGGTTTATTAAAAACAGCAGGTAACAAACCTGGGGTGCAAGCAAAAGTCATTGATAATAAACAAAAGAGTGAAATTTTTGATGACTCAACTGGCTGGCAAAAGGCTATTGAGGATGCACTTGAGCAAAAAACTATAC
The DNA here is from genome assembly GCF_000498055.1 of Pseudoalteromonas sp. TB51. Classification (NCBI taxonomy): domain Bacteria; kingdom Pseudomonadati; phylum Pseudomonadota; class Gammaproteobacteria; order Alteromonadales; family Pseudoalteromonadaceae; genus Pseudoalteromonas; species Pseudoalteromonas sp. TB51. The sequence goes on along the minus strand of NZ_AUTO01000354.1, from coordinate 8,377 downwards.
AGTTAAATTGTTTAGAGGTTATGGGTTTTAACGACACCTTGTTACAGCACCAGCTTAGTTTAAGTTTAGAATTTGGCGGCCAACATTATAAATCCAGCTACTACTATCAATGGGCTAATCGCTTAAACCTATTAGCGCGTTTGGATTGGAGTTTAATCAAGCAAATTGTTAAACAGTACGGTGAAGCGCCGCCAAATGAATTGATTGCCGTAGAGCTTTCGGCGCAAACATTAATGGATGATACCGCGCTTGCCTCGGTATTAACCTATGTATCTGCCTTTCCTGATTTGGCAAAAAATATCTGTTTTGATATACGCGAAAACATTGTCGTAAACGAAAAGGATATATTTAAGGAATTTTGTGAGCAGGTGCGTTGTATGGGCGCTAAAGTGGCACTTAAACGTGTGGGGCCTGAATTTACTAAGATTAAGAACATTCAAGAATTTGGCTTAGAAATGCTTAAAATAGATAGCATTTACGCGCATAACATTAGTTACAGCCAAGACAATCAAACCTTCTTACGCGGTGTTTGCACATTAGCGCACTCTATTGGTATTAAAGTGGTCGCACAGGGCGTAACAAGCCAAGACGATATAGATACACTGGTTAATCTTGGCTTTGATGGGGTAATTAAAGAGTCGTAAAGCGACTCTTTAATTAAAGGGAAGTGGTTTAATAATGGCGGTGAATAGGTAAATGCAATTAAGTATTTAACCTATAAGCCTTTGTTTATTAGGTTAACTATAACTGGCGAAGGTTTTGTTGTTCTAGCCTAGGTTAGTTACCTTTAACTGCTAACATAAGTTGTATACGGTCGCGCACTTTTAACTTAGTGAAAATTGAGCTCATGTGCTCTTTAATTGTTCGCTCTGTAATATTTAGTGACTCAGCGGCTTGTTTATTGGTTGCCCCTGTTATAACTATATCAACAACTTGGCGTTCGCGTTTAGTTAAGCTTTGAATATCGCAGGCTTGGGTGTAATTTATTTGCTGCTGACTTAGTGCCCCAACAATATTAGATAGTAGCTGCCCAGGTAACCACAGGCCGCCTGAGCAAATAGTCTCAAGTACCTGTTGTAATATTACTTTAGATGCAAGTGCTTCTACATAGCCTCTTGCGCCCGCTTGCAGGGCTGCTCTAAGTTCCTCTATTTCTAGATTTGTGGTCATTACAATAACTGGCAAGCGTTTTTGGGCGTATTTTTTTACCAGTTCAAGCCATCCCGAAGTGCCCGCCAGAACCCATATAATACTTGATGCATTAATTTGTTTTGGTTCTTTGGTGCATATTACACAACCTGCAAACGCACTTCGCCAGTGGCTCGATTCAAGTTCGGGTTGTGTAATAAATATACTTTGACGCATTAATTTACTCCAATAAATTCAGTTTAGCGTTCTGTCATTGCTTGCGATGTAGCTCTGAGTACGGGTTTAAGTAAATATTCCAAGACGGTTTTTTTACCAGTAATAATATCCACTTGTGTGGTCATTCCTGGAATTATAGTCAACTCTTCTGAAAAGTTATTTTTAGTGGTTTTTAATTGCACTAAATAAAAAGTATTTTCTCTGTCGTCGGTAATTGTATCTGCACTTATATGCAGTACCTCGGCTTCTAGTCCGCCGTATACCGCAAAATCATAGGCGCTAAATTTAATCATGGCGGGCTGCCCTGGGCGTAAAAAGGCAATATCTTTCGGCGGTATTTTTGCCTCAACAATAAGTTGATCATCTAAAGGGACTATTTCTAAAACGTCACTGCCGGGTTGTAAAATGCCGCCTACGGTATTAACCAATAAACGTTGTACCGTGCCTTTAACCGGTGATTTGATCTCAGTTTGGGCCACTTTGTCGGCAAGCCCTGATTCGGTTTCTTTTATCGACTCTAAACGCAGCAATGCCTCCGAAAGCTCATTGTTCCAGCGGTTGATCATCGCAAGTTCGACTTCTGTTACTTTGTTTTTAGCTTCGTTGATAGCCGATAAACTCCGGTTAATTACTGCTTTAGTACGGTTTATTTCGCCGTTTAAATCAACTATTTCACGTTCTAACCTGATGATGTCGATATCAGATACAGCACCAGTTCTTAACAGTGGGCGTGTTACTTGCAGCTCACGATTACTTAGCCTTAGAGCGCTTGTGTGTTGTTGCAAAGCGGCTTTTGCTTCAATGTGATCTTGTCTGCGTTGCTCTAGTTGGCGTTTATGGATTGCCACTTGCTGCTCTAATTCTTGGCGATTACTTAAATATATTGAGCGCTCATGAGCGACCGCCACGGGTACTTGCTTAACAAGCTCATCAGGAAAAACGAGATCTTCTTTTCTGGTAAGGGCTTGTAACCTTGCTACTTTTGCAGTGAGTGATTGCACTTTAGATTGGTTTTCTCTAAAGCTTGAAATAAACCGAGTAGGGTCAATTTTTATTAATACGTCACCTTCTTCAACAATTTGCCCTTCACGAATATTTATTTTTTCTACCATACCGCCATCGTAAGATTGCACTAACTGTAATTTATTTGATGGGATAACGCGTCCTTCACCACGGGCTACCTCATCAAGTGGGGCAAAGCCTGCCCAAATTGTAAGCAAAATAAATGCAATGCAAATGAGGTATAACAAAAAGCGTGCGCTGGCAGGCTCTTGCTGCATTTTTTCCCATTGCGCATCGACCACCCAATCTTGTGATTCAGGAGGCGAAAGCCAGCCTTTAAATAAGCGATTAAAGATTGAAGGCTTACCTTTTTTACGTGCTTCTATTGCTTTACTTACCGATTCAAAAGAGCGCTGCTCTAGTGGCTTTTTATTGTCACTCATGATGCTTGCTCCACTGTTTGGTTATTCAGTGCGGCAATTACTTTTTGTTTAGGCCCATCGGCAACTATTTTTCCGTTATCGAGCACGATGATGCGATCAACCAACGAAAGTAAAGACGAGCGGTGAGTAACTACAATTAAGGTTTTGTCTTGGGTGGCGGTTTTTAAATTTTGAATAATTTTATTTTCACTATTGTGATCAAGCGATGAGGTAGGCTCATCTAACAGCATAATAGGGGGGTCGTTTATTAGTGCGCGCGCTATACCAATTGCTTGTTTTTGGCCGCCAGATAGCAAGCGACCTTGCTCACCAACTTGTAGGTCAAACCCATCGGGGTGAGAGTTGATTAACTCGAATAACTGGCTTTTTTCGCATGCGCTAATAATTTGCTCATCTTTAGCATGCCATGCGCTAATAGTGAGGTTGTCTTTTAAACTACCAAAAAACAACGCTATATTTTGTGGTACGTACCCTATGTTATGACGAAGTTCTGCGGGGTCTATTTGTTGTATATTGTTGTTATCGACCATTACGGAGCCTGCGGTTGGGTCGTAAAGGCCTAAAATAAGTTTTTCGAGGGTGCTTTTACCCGAACCATTGCGCCCCAAAATAGCCACTTTTTCGCCCGCTTTTATTTTAAAGCTAATATTACTAAGCGCATCGGCCGCGTCGTCTTCATACTTAAAGCATACGTCTTTAAATTCTATTTCGCCGTTTAATACGGGGTGGCTTAACCAATGTTTATTTGGCGGGCGCTCAACGTCTTTCTCCATTATTTCGTTAAGCGATTGCATAGCAATAGCGGCATGATGATATTGCGCAAGTACGGCGGCGCATTGCCCAAGCGGCCCCATCGCACGTGATGAAAGTAAGTAAGCGGCTATTAATCCCCCTTGCGTGAGCTCGCCTTCAATAACTAAATGAACACCGATGATCATAATGATCACGCCAACACATTGTTGTATCCACGCTGCACTATTAGAGATTGAACTTGAGATTAAGCGACTTTGCGCATTAACCTGAGCAATATAAATAGTTGATTTTTCCCATGTTGATTGGGTTTTGCATTCGCTGTGAAAACTTTTTACATCTTCAATGTTGGTTAAGCTTTCTACAAGTATGGAGTTGCGCATTGAGCTTGCTTTCATGGTTTGCTCTGACAGCGCTTCAAGTTTTCTGTGGGCTGCTATGCCATAACTTAAAAGTATTAGGGCACCTGCGATAATGGGTAGGCTAAGCGGTACACCTATTATTGCAATAACAATTAGGTATATAGCAACAAAGGGTAAATCAACCAGCGCGACCAAGGTTATTGAACTAAAAAAGTTACGTACGGCTTCAAACGATTGTATGTTACTCGCAAATGACCCCGCTGATGAGGGCCTATTTTTAAGCTTCATACCAAGTACGCGCTCCATAATAACCGCAGATACTTTTACATCTATACGACTTGCCGCAAGCTCTACAAAGTAGCTGCGTACTAAGCGCAGTACAAAGTCGGCGGTCAGCGCTATTAAAATACCGATGGCTAAAACCCAGAGGGTTTCTGTTGCATGATTAGGAACTACTCGGTCATATACATTCATTACAAATAAAGGCATGGCAACAGACAAAACGCCTAATGCAATGGCGGAGATTATGACGTCTTTGTACAGTGCGCGGCATTCTTTTATTACGCCCCAAAACCAGCCATCTTTAGAGAGCTTTTCAAGCACCGGGGAGCGCTCATCAAACATAAACTCTGGATGAGCATAAATAATTAAACCTGTTGATTTTTCAATTAACTGTTCTAGGTCTTCTTCTACAACAGACTCAGTTAGCTCGGGGTAAGTAACTTGCGCTGTTTGTTTTTGGTTATCAATAGCGGTTACCACGCACGCTTGGTTATTATTTAAAATAATAATAGCGGGTAATAAAGCAGTATTAATTTGATTAAGAGGCTTATTTACAACTTTTGATTTAAAGCCCACACGTTTTGCAGCACGTGCAAAACCTGAAGGCGTTAAGTTTCCATCTGTTAGTGGGAGGCCATTTAATAAGGCCTCCCTTGAAAAATCTTTATCATGAAAACGGCACAATACTGCAAGGCAATCTACCAGTGCGCCGCCATGATCAAGTACATCATTTAATTCCATATACCATCCAATGTTATGTAAAACATTTTAAATTTATCTGTTTTAAGCACCTCTTAACTATCGGTAATAACCGCCTCAATACGGCGGTTTGCCGCATTAGCACGTACCGAAATTTCATTAACGCGTGGCTGATCAATACCATAACCAAATGATTGAACACGATTAGGCGCTATACCAAATTGCTCAATAAGTAATTGTGCTACGGCAAAGGCGCGTTGCTCTGAAAGTTTACGGTTGTATTTTCTATCGCCATCTAATGAGGCGTGACCTTGGATCTCTACCTTTTTGTCAGGGTTATTTTTTAAAAACTCCGCGAGCTTTTCTACCTCTTGCAAGTACTCTGGGCGCACTTGGCTTGAGTCGGCTGAAAAGGGAATGCCTATTTCAACTGAGTCGGTCGCTTGGTCATACAAAGTACACCCGGACAGATCTACATTTGTTCCCGCTGGGGTGCTTGGGCAGGTGTCTTGCTCGTTAGGTACGCCGTCGTTATCGTCATCTGCAAAACTCGATGTGCTAGGGGTCTCTGGTGGCATTTCTAAATACCTAGGCATTGCTGTAACGCTCATGTAGGCGTTATCTTGCTTGGCTTTTTTTTGTAAAAAAGCTTTGCGCTTAAAGGTGGCAGCTACATCGTAACTTGGGCATATATTTTGTGCGTTATGCACGATTGGGTCATCTGTTAACTCTGTTAATGTTGGGTACTTGTCAGACATAACATTTAGAGCTGGCAATAGTTTACCCATTTCGTTAAGCATAGTTAAAATGGCTGTTTGTCTATCGTATTGAGCAACAATGTACGAGCGGTTAGATTGAAACGCTTCGTTTTCAGCGTCAAGTACATCAAGCAAGGTGCGTTGGCCAATATCAAATTGGTCTCGGTAGGCTATTTTTACTCTGTTTGAAGAGTTTTTATAGCTTTCAAGCGTGGGTAGCTTTTGCTCTATATTGTTCACATTATGATAGGCAATTTGTAGGCTTTGACGAATATCAACACAAGCTTGATCGCGTTGATACTTGGCAATATTTACATCTTGGTATGCTTGTTCAAGGTTGGCGCTATCTAGGCCCCCGCTGTACAGGTTATAGGTTATGTCTATACCTACCCGTGCTTCGGTTCTTGTTTCGTTTAAACCTAGCTCGTCTCTGTCTTGTGTGCCGTAACGGGCAGATAAGTCTACGTTTGGATGAAACGCTGCCTTTTGTGCCTGAGCATTGGCTTCTTGCGCCTCTATATTATAAAGCGATGCGTAAAAAGCAGGGCTGTTTTTATAGGCTATATCAAGCGCTTGGTTAATAGAAATGGGCACGTTTTGCTCATCTAATTTGGCTTGTTTTATATCATTAACGGGTAGCTCGCCAACAACTCTTAAATAACGCGCGGTTACATCGTGCAGGTTAGCGTACTCGGTTAGCACATTAGATTGCGCTAGCGATAAGCGCCCACTAATTTGCTCTAGATCTGCTGCTCGGGCAACACCGGCTCCTACACTTTGTTCAATTTGTTGGTATACAGACTCGTGTTCTTGCAGGTTTTCTTCAGCGAGTGTTACAAGTTCTTTAAATTTTTGCACATCTAAAAATGCAATAGATGCATCTAATGCAGTTTGCTCTGTTTGTGAGAGTAATTCAAAATACCGAATGAGCTGAATACGCTCAAACCTTTCAACGGTGTTAGATGTTCTGAACCCGTCGTAAAGCATTTGAGTAACACTAAGCTCTGCAGTGTTGCGGTTGTATTCGTCTTCTATACCGTAGTTTCGGCGCTCATAACCTGCGCTGGCAGATACATCAACGCTAGGTAAGTAGCCTGAGCGGGCTGCATCTACGCCATAAATTGAGGATTTAAATGTATGCCATGCTTGTTGTACCTCTGGATTATTTTCAATTGCTTTACTGGTGACGTATGTAAGCGGTGCCACAGAGCTGTCATCGGCTTTTACCACGTTAGTTGCGCCAAGCGCACTTAGCGTTAAACCTATAAGCAGCTTTCCTTTTTGCTTTAGTAAAGTATTTTTTGTAATCATTTCTTCCTCTTAGGGGTTACTTGGGCTATCAATACCTACCATATGGTTTAGTCAATAAATGCATATTTCGCAAATAATCGTTTTGGCTAGCATAAAATTTATTATCTACCACTTTTTTATTTTTAATGTTTTTTTAAAAACTGTACTTGAGTACAGTATCTAATGCGTTTTGCTGTTCTACATTTTAATTAATAGTTTTTAATTCTTATGTTTGAGGTAAGCAAAATGGAATCTAATCAATTATTAGTAATAGACTTAAAAGGGTCTGCTGGTGTTGTTTTAGAAGATGGCACAATTAAGCCACTTGAAGTGGGCGATACTATTACTGTGGGCGATTTAGTGGTTACCGNCCGCCGATAATTCATCGCTAACAATTGATGTGCAAGGAGAAACACTGTCGATTCCTGCTAATCAAAACGTAAAGATCACCCCTGATTTATTAGCACAAGAAACCCGCGATAGCAGCGAAACCACCGTGTTTGACGAAAGCCTAGATGCGGCCATTGCAAGCTTAGAACAAACTGATAATAACGATGGCCAAACGGCGGCTAATTCTGATGTTACTGACTTTTTAGATGCCTTAGAGGGCGATGGTGATATTTTAGATAATTTAGAAGCAACGGCCGCCGGTGGTGCTGGTGGTGCGGGCTCTGGTGGAGGAAGCTCATTTGTTCAGCTTACACGTATTGCGGAGGGGGTTAACCCTAATAGCGTTGCATTTGATTCAAGCTTTGATCCTGATTCTACAGAGGCGCTAAATATTCGCGACACCTCTGACGGGGTAGTTCCTGATGATGGCACTGCATCTATATCATTAAATGAGGTAGGTTTAACTAATTCATCTCAGCCAACAATTAGTGGTACAAGTGAAAACTTAGTGGGTGAAACAGTAAATATTACTGTGACAGATGAAAATGGTAACTCTCAAGTAGTAAGTGCGGTTATTGGCCCTGATGGCACGTTTGAAATTACATTGCCTAACCCGATAGCCGATGGACCCGTGAGCGTAGTTGTAGAAGCCACCGATCCAGATGGTAATGCGTTTAACGATGCTATTTCTATTGAAATAGATACCACCGCGCCAGTAATTAATATTGACCCTGTTGCAGACTCTGCATCTCAAACAGTAACGGTTACGGGGTCGGTAGCGGGTTTGAATACTGGCGACAACGTCTCTGTAACTCTTACCGATAGCACAGGCACACAACAAACAATTGTTACACAAGTTGATGCACAAGGTAATTGGAGTATTACCACTACATCGCCTTTAGCAGAAGGGGAGTTTAATGTTAACGCAGTAGCAGTTGATGCCGCTGGTAACCAAGCAATTGACCAAGCTGTTGCGAGTATTGATTTAACCGCTCCAGAAATTACAGTTACAGTAGCGGGTGAAACTAATAATGCT